>NZ_JAAHFV010000091.1:0-18852 GCF_010672755.1 Moorena sp. SIO1F2 | reverse complement strand
GTTAGTCGGTTATGGGTAAAGGGTTAAAACTGTTTGATTAAGGCGACCCTCTCCTTACGGTAACTTCAAACCCTATTCTAAGGTTTCGTCTCCGGGATGCCCCGACCCGCCGGAACAATACAAAAAAGTTCTATTTCCTTTGTACTGCTGGAATTTTACCCATCCACAGATAACTCAAACTATCAAGTTTTTTTCTGAATGGAACCTTATATTCCAGGTTTTCAAGGTTCAGTTGGTAGGTGGCGATTAGCTCTTAATTTGTTTTCCCTACCATTCTTAATATATCACATTGGCATTTCGACGTTCCGACCCTTGCCCCGCGCTTCCCATAGGACACTTACCCAATGAAGGTAAAGTGCGGGGCTTCTCGCGGTTCAGCTATTGGAGTTTTAACCATGATCATATGTACTATAGTAGTGATCCTAAGGGGGTGACAAGCAGAATTCTTAGCCTTACTGGGTGTGGGGGAACGGGGGGGGTTGCTTAATAATGGAATGATTGTAAGAGTTTTGTAGAATGGGCATCAGGCGTGGAACTGGCATCTTGCCAGTTTCAATATATAGCAGTCGCCAGGGCAGGCGCGGACATGACAAAAGTCTCAAACCTAAGTAAGCGCAAGAGTTTGACTTCTGACTTCTGACTTCTGACTTCTGACTTCTGCTATATTTTCGCGCGGGCAGGATGCCCACTCTACTTATATTCAAAAGAAGATTCAGCAACGCCCGAACGGGTGTAGGGAGAAATAATCGATCACAGCAATCCCCGATGATGAATAAAAACCAAAATAACTGCCCACGAACCCAAAGCAACTTTTACTGCAACCAGGATATTGAGTATGGGGATGATGGCAGCGCTGACAAGTGTCTGCAACTCCCCGTGGGGTAATTCTACTCCCGTCAACGTTATAACTGCCAGTACAATAAAAATCAGAACTGAAACCTTTTCCCACCTAGCAGCTTGCCAGCGCTTGTAGACTGCCTGCATCCACTGGAATGATGAGGTAATGGCAACCAGACCGATTGCGGTTCCCCCCGCCACCCCAGCCGCAAAGCCACCTCCTGGACTCAGATGCCCCCGAATCGCCAGCTCGATACCTACCAACGCAGCAATCGTCGCTCCCAGACGCGCTAGAACAATGGATGGTTTATCGGTAAATTGATAGATCGTGCAGAAGGGCTTTTCATCGGCCAGTAGAAATTTAGCTCCCATGATCGCGATGGTAAATACCACCACTTCAAAGATGGTGTCATAAAGCCGATTCCGGAAAATGATACCCGAAACGGCATTGGGCACCCCAGTATCTTGGACAACGGATTCGACGATAGAGAGATCTGATAAGTCTGCCGCCGGATTCGGCAAAACCATAAATTTGACGTACAGCGCTATCCCTGCTGCAATGTAAATCCATTTCATTTAATGATCTTTCCCTGCCTCTGGTATATTTACATAAGTTAGGCTTGTCGCCGATAATGAAAGTTCACTTTGCATGATTTCATAGAGGCGTTGAACCCTGGTCTGGGTGTGATAAGGTAGGGTTTCATACTCTTGCGCTACCTGGTCTTGATCATCCTGTGGTGATGCCTTCTGGGTAGATCCTGGAGCTAATCCCCTCTGGTCTTGCTCAAAGAGCCATCTCTCATCTTCGGTACAGGTCCCATGGACTTCTTTTGCCAACAGCGCCCGGTGCAAGCTCTGCCTATCTGTGTAGGTTACCAGCTCAAGGCGCATATAGTGTTTGCTCAGGATTGTGCGTAAGTCATCCATCAGTTCCCCAAAATCCGGTTTGGTCTTGCTGTCTGGTAAAGACTCTCCATCTGCCTCAACTTCCCAGTCTTGGATCACTCCAAGACGCATGGTTAAGGATGAACGCACCGCAACCGCATAGAGGGTAATGGCTAGCATTGTACCCACCAATGCTTCGGTCAAAGCCACATCGGCTGCCCCAAACATTGCATAGACCAAAGCCGCCACCGCTCCCAGTATGCCTCGGATCACCAGAGCATTGTATGGATTGACCTGAAATACCAGCATGCAGGCGGACAAAGGCAGCAGGGCGGTTATGACATAGATATAGTTATCAGTCATTGTCACCCCCACTACTGGAACAGTAAGCCAACACATATCCCAACACTGTATTCCAGATCGCCAAGGAGATAATGGCGAGAATCAGCAGCGGCCATTCACTGGGTATCTTCAGCAGCAGCCCGACGATGATACTCATCGATCCCAGGGTATCTGCCACTGAAAGACTATGCAGCTTGAATAATACTGATCGGTGACCGATTAGGGGAATGGTTCCCCAAAACCAGAATAGGATTCCGACACCTATGCAAGTGTAACTCAGTGCATTAATCATACATCACTCATTCGTTTAATTACGTGTGCCAGTAACATTAATCCAGCATTCCCCACACTCAAGATGATCACTCCGACAACACCGATCATCCAATCATCGCGCAAGACAGATACCACTAGGATCATGATGGATGTCTTGGTGGCAATACTGCCAAATGCCAACATTTTTTGCCAAATATCATCATCTTGCCAAGCCTCATAAATGGGGATGAGCAGAGCCAGAATCATGGCAATCAGGATCAGTGTCATCGCTTTCTCCTCCGTCTAACCCGGTGAACTTCGTACCTGCCATCTTGGTGGTATTTCAACACAATGGTTTTTGGTGTAAAGGTGATCAGGAATATATCCAGGAATATCAGCCCAGGAGTCCGTTGGGGTTTGACTCCTTCCATGATTACATCTTCGTGCTTATGAGGACGAAGCATGATTTCAAATGCCTCAATATATGCCTGGGGAATCGCTACTATCACTTCACCGAGCACCCGCAGCCAATCCTTTAAGGCTTCTGGGGTTTTGGGGCGTCCCGGTAATAAAAATGCGATCGCAATGCCAATGATGATATTTGGCAGACTCAGATTAGCAGTCAGCAAAAACCAGATAACCAGTCGTAAGATTAGATTTAGATGTCCAATCATGGAAACACCATCCAGAACAATAACACTAACATCAAACTCATCACCCCAATTAGATGGTCAAATTCCTCAAGCACACGGGGCAGCTTGAGTACAGATCGTTTGAAAATCAACAAATATGCCAACCATCCCAGCCCAATGGTTGCCAGGGGTTTGATAATATTGGCAAAATTATATGCTTGGTAATACACACCATTGACGGCAATCAGCCCACCGAGCAACAGTATCATCGCTAACCAAAAATTGGCCTTTACCTGCCCTTGGCTGCCATCCCCATGGGGCAGAAAGATGAATTTACCAAAGCATGTTGCCGTTCCTAGGGCAGCAACATTCATACCGATAACTTGCCAGGGCACTATATTCTTCAGAGTCAATACTTTCGCCCCAAAGCCAGACAATAATGGAAAGCCGGAAATAGAGAAGCTAGCTATAGCCAGGGCAATCCAAATTGGGGTATTAATCCGCTGATGTTGCAGTTCATTGAGGTTACGGCTGGGCAAAACACCCGCGATCAAAAAGAGCGCTGATTTGACCAAACCATGGGTCAGGGCATAAAAGCCTCCCACTTCTGGTGAGGCGAGGATAAAGCCTAACTGGGAAATCGTGCTAAAGGCGAGAATACGCTTGGTATCCTTTTCAAATAAGGCATAGGTTATGCCCAGAAGCGCTGTCCCCACTCCAAATATCCTGACGATGGGATCAAGTTCCTCCACAATCAGAGCAAAACGCAACAGTGGAAAGACTCCCGTTTTGATCACAACTCCCGATAGCAACGCCGACACTGGGCTCTGAGATTCGGAGTGGGTTAAGGGTAACCACAATCCTGATACAAATATTCCCCCCTTGACTAACAGTCCCACAAAGATCAGGGCAAGGGCTTCTGGAGGTGCTCCCCGCAACCCTTCAAAGGCAAAGGAATTATTGGCCTTATAGACTAAAATTGCGCCGACCAGATAAAACAGCATGGCTGTATTGCTGACAAAAAGATAGCGCAAGGCTACCCAAATTGAGCGGTCGGTTCGGGGATAGGCAATCAACAGAAACGCAGCAATACTAATTACCTCTAATGCTACGTATAAACTGATGAAATCTGCACAGATAAATACGGCATTGACACTGCCATGTAAGATAATGGTCTGGGTATAAAAAAAAGCTGTTTTACCACTTTGCCAACAGTAGAGGATCACTGCTGCCGTTACCAGCCCATTGGTCAAGATAAAAAAGGCGCTTAATTGATCTACTAGTAATGTGACACCAAAATTATCCAGCAGCTGTATAGTTAAGGGCGATTTTGCCGTAAGCAATAGCTGTGTCCCATATTCAACCGAAAAAAGGGCAACCCCTAGGGCGAGGTATCGGTCAAATTTGGGGAGCAGATAAATGCTGAATCCCACAAATAGCGGTAGGGCAATCCAGGCAATGGTAATGGTACTCATGGAAACACCATCCAGAACAGTAGGATTAACATCAGACTCATCATCCCAATGAGATGGTCAAATTCTTCAAGCACACGGGGCAGCTTGATTACAGATCGTTTGAAAATCAAAAAATATGCCAACCACCCCAGGGCAATGGTTGCCAGGGGTTTGATAATATTGGCAAAATTATATGCTTGGTAGTACACACCATTGACGGCAATCAGCCCACCGAGCAACAGTATCATCGCTAACCAAAAACCGACCTTTACCTGCCCTTGGCTGCTATCCCCATGGGGCAGAAAGATGAATTTCGCAAAGGATATGGCTGTTCCTAGGGCTGCAATATTCATACCGATAACTTCCCAGGGTACTAGATTCTTCATGGTCAACACCTTCGCCCCAAAGCCAGACAACAAGGGAAAGCCGGAAATTGAGAAGCTAGCTATAGCCAGGGCAATCCAGATTTGGGTATTCATCGGCTGATGTTGCAGTTCCTTGAGGTTGCGGCTGGGCAAAACACCCGCGATTAAAAAGAGCGCCCCTTTCACCAGGCCGTGGGTCAGGGCATAAAAGCCACCGACTTCTGGTGCGGCGAGGATAAAGCCTAACTGGGAAATGGTATGAAACGCCAGCATACGCTTGGTATCTTTTTCAAACACGGCATAGCCTACTCCCAGAAGCGCTGTCCCCACTCCAAATATCCTGACGATGGGATCAAGTTCCTCCACAATCAGAGCAAAACGCAACAGTGGAAAGACTCCGGTTTTGACCACAGCTCCCGATAGCAATGCCGACACTGGGCTCTCAGATTCGGAGTGGGTCAAGGGTAACCACAATCCTGATACAAATATTCCCCCCTTGACTAACAGTGCCAGAAAGATCAGGGCAAGAGCTTCTGGAGTTGCTCCACGCAACCCTTCAAAGGCAAAGGAATGATTGGCCTGATAGACTAAAATTGCGCCGATCAGATAAAACAGCATGGCTGTATTGCTGATCAAAAGATAGCGCAAGGCTACCCAAATTGATCGGTCGGTTCGGGGATAGGCAATCAACAGAAACGCAGCAATACTAATTACCTCTAATGCTACGTATAAACTGATCAAATCTGCACAGATAAATACGGCATTGACACTGCCATGTAGGATAATAGTTTGGGTATAAAAAAAAGCTGTTTTACCACTTTGCCAACAGTAGAGAATGACTGCTGCGGTTACCAGCCCATTGGTCAAGATAAAAAAGGCGCTTAATTGATCAACTAGTAATGTGACACCGAAATTATCCAGCAGCTGTAGGCTTAATGGCGATTTTGTGAGAAATAGCTGTGTCCCATATTCAACCGAAACCATGGCAACCCCTAGGGCGAGGTATCGGTCAAGTTTGGGGATCAGATAAATGCTGAATCCCACAAATAGCGGTAGGGCAATCCAGGGAATCGTAATGGTACTCATGGGGTATTATTCTTCTCGATCTCGTTGCTTTCCAGGGTAGGATTGTCCCGTGCCAGTTTCATAACACCTACTAGCATCAAGGCTTGAATCGAAAAGCCGATCACAATCGCTGTCAAGATCACTGCCTGGGGCACCGGATCTGCGTAAGCCCTATTTTCGACGTTTGAAAGAATAGGTGTGAATAAACCATCTCGGGATGCCACCAACACGTAATAGGCAATCACCCCCGTGCTCATGATATCCATAGAGATGATTTTCATAACCAGGTTCTTTTTAAGGATGATGCCGAAAAATCCGCACAATATTGTGGCAAATATGAATGCTTCTAACACGGGTTTTTGCCTATTGGGTAAGGGTTGGTGGTAATTATCTTTATACAATGATACTGTCGAACAGTGCTATAAAATATATAGCACGTTTTAATAGTGCTAGGAACGATTGACACTATTGATAAGTGCCTATGTAAACCATAGACTCATGCCACACCAAGGTTTTGGTTTGAGCTTGGGATTGGGAAAAATACGGGCAAGAGCAGATGACAGAATCGACTCATGGCAAATCAATGGTTAATCTCAGCCCTGAGGATGCCAGGGATACAGTTAGCAATACAGTTGGAAGCTTGCCAACTAGTGAAGGTGTGCCGCCGAAGGATTTCTACACTTGGGATCGGGATGCATTAGCCGTGAATCTTTTGGATTTATCAGTACCATTTGAATTGGTTGGGCGGCAAGCACAATTCCAGCGCATCACTCATGTTTTAGCCCGTGATGGCAACGTGCTGATTGTGGGAGTGCCCGGAAGCGGACGGCGGACTTTGGTAAGGCGGGCGGCACGGGAAGTTGGAGTTAAAATCCTGGAGGTTGACTGCATCCGGGTTACGGATGGTCAGCGCTTCGTGCAACTGCTGTGGGAGAGCATAAACCAGACCTTTCCAATGGCAACAGTTCAAGCTCTAATGACAGATTGGATTGAAGGTCAGGCAGCGGAATTATTTGTCCTGAAGGATGAAGGCATTGGCACAGAGGGACTTAAACCGGTTCGGATTCAGAGCAAAGAGCTGCAACGGAAAGCATTTGAAGCATTACTCGATCTGCTGCAAAGGTTAGCTGAATCTGAGGGGGAACGGGTAGTGTTGATTTTGGAAAGTTTTCCTCACATCCGCTCTTGGGATCGTCATGGGGTGTGGGAAAAATTTTTGAGGAAACAGATCGAAGGTCAGACTCAGGTGAGTTATGTGCTAGTGGCAACGATCGCAGAAACCAGCATTTATCCCCATGAACCAGGGAATAATTTGGAAATCGTGCAGCTGGCTCCTTTAGCTGATGATGTCGTTGCGGCTTGGGTAACTGAAGTTTTGCATACCCAACGGCTGACCTTCGATCCGCGATCGCAAGCACTGGAAATCTTTGTCAATGCCGTGCAAGGACACTTCGGTGATGCGTCGGCACTGGTGCGACGCCTCAAGTCCGTACGAGTGTCTGACGGACTAATTCGTGATGGCCATGTTCAGCAGGCCATCCAAGAACTGCTAGGGGACTTATCCATGGTCTTCGAGTCATTACTGATGCTGCTTCCAGCTAATCAAGCCCATCTTTTAGAATCCCTCGCCCTAGACCCTACCGACAAGCCACAAAGTCGAGATTATATTCAAAAGCATTACCTATCAAGAGGGGGTTCTCTCCAAGGAGCGATCGCTGGGTTACAGCACAAAGGTTTGATTTATGGCTCCGAGCAAGGCTACCGACTGGCTTTACCTCTGTTTGCTTTGTGGCTTTGCAAGCGCTTGAGTTGATATAGCTTTTGTATCTGGGTTGTGAAGATACTTGCGCAAGGTAAGAGGCAATAGGCAAGAGGCAAGAGGCAAGAGGCAAAAGGCAAGAGGGGTTCGAGATCTTAAGTTTTATTGTCCAATAAAAAAAGACCATACAGCTTTACATCGCTATCTCAAGCTCAACAGATGCGTTCGTGTAGCGTGACCGTAGGTCAATCCCATTTTGAGTCTGTGTTATGCCTACTACTTTTTTGCTACACTCTGGGTATTATCTATGATTCCCAATAGAAGAAGCTTTATCCTTTTTGACTTGCCGGAGCTAGTATAAGCACACTTCAAGCCATGAACTCCCTAGATGCAATCACCCTCAAAGCCTTCTTGGTCGCCCTAACTCAGCTAGAGGATTCACTTTCAGCGGAACTTCAGGGTGAGTTAAATGCCCTTGGTAAGGAGTTTCCCTCCGGTGTTTCCAATCTTCATGTCTTGGCTAAGGGTTTGGCTCCTTTGGAACAGGCTGACAAGGTGGCAAATCCTGCTAGTATTCAAGATAATTCTGAATTCGAGGCAGCAATGGAAGCTTTCGCGATAACTCGCAAAAACTATCGCAATGCTTTTCGGGAATTAGCTCATTGAAAGAGCCTCGCTGGGTGCCAGAGCAAGCAGTAATAGCTATCCATGACGAGTTAATAGTAGAGCATGGCGGATGTTTTGGATTAAGAGACCCGAATTTACTTTCAAGTAGTTTAGCTAGACCTCAACATTTATTTGCCTACAGTGATAGTGCTAGTCTGTTTGATATCGCAGCAGCCTACGCTTTTGGTTTGGCCAAAAATCATCCTTTCGTCGATGGTAACAAGCGAATTGCTCTTGCTGTCATCGACGTTTTTTTACGTCTAAACGGATATGAGTTAGTGGCGGCAGAAGAAGAAGCCGTTATCAAGATTAATAATTTAGTAGAAGGAATAGAAAATCAAGAGTCTATAGCTACTTGGATTGCAGCCAACTCCCAGGAATTATAAGTAATAATAATAATATTTTTTGATTTTGATTACTAAACCGATGCTCTAGCGCCTTTGCTGTGTCCATTGAGGGGAGAATGGGTACAAGCTTAAATTAGTACGCTGTACAAAACATGAACAGTGAAGGTGTACCACCGCAAGATGTCTACACTTGGGATTGGGATGCAAAAGCCCGTGAATCTTTTGGATTTATCAGCGCTATTTGAATTGGTTGCGCCGCAAGTACAATTCCAGTCTTTGCTTTGTGGCTTTGCCAGCGCCTGATTTGATATCAAATTCAGTAGATGCACCTCAAGTAGCGTGACCTACGGTCAATCGCGTAGCGTGGCCTACGGCCAATCGCATTTTGATTCTGTGTTATGTTTACTACTTTTTTGCTAGACTCTGGGTATTATCTATGATGCCCGAATGTTATGGTCTCTGTTGATCAAGTAATGAAAGAAGCTTTATCTTTGCCCAGTGCATGGAGAGCATTGTTGGCAGAGAAGCTGGTTGAAAGTCTTGAGTTTGATGTAGACGATAACCTACAAACACTTTGGGTAGGTGAAGCTAAGAAGCGTCGAGATGAAATCCGAAGTGGTATGGTTCAGCCTATTCCTGGAGAGGAAGGGTTAGCTAGGGTGAGGCGACTTCTGGAGCCATGAAATATGTCTTTCACCCAGCAGCCTTGACTGAATATGGTGAAGCAGTCGAGTTTTACGCAGAACGTAGAGTTGAATTGGCACAGGCATTTATCAATGTAGTTGAGGATGCAATTTTCCGAATTGTTGCGTCACCAACGAGTTGGGCTGTTCTTGATGAAGATATTCGTCGATGTCTGACACGTAAATTTCCCTACGGGATTTTATACACTATTGAGGAAGATTACATTCTAATTGTGGCGGTGATGCACTGTAGTCGTGAGCCAGGATATTGGAAAGAGCGTGTCAAGGAGAAACCATCAGATGCATAAAATGATCTGAGGTTTGGTACGTCATTCGGACAACTAAGCCGTTATAGCACTAAGGTTATAAGTTACGGCGGTTTGCATAACTATATTTGTCAGATATTTGTCAGATACAATGAAAGCAAAACCTACACCTGAAGTGAGCATGACTCCAGTATCCGATCACCAAAATTGCGAAGCCGCCATTATTCGTACAGAACGGGGACTGACAATAGCAGGTACGCGCATTACAATTTATGATATCATCGGCCATCTTGAGGCCGGATGGACACCCAAATTAATAGGAAACTGGCTCTCTATAACTGATGAGCAACTTGATGCAGCCTTATCCTATATTGATAATCACCGTAGGGAAGTAGAAGCGGAGTATCAAACCGTTTTGAAGATAGCTCAAGAGATTCGAGACTATTGGGAAGAAAAAAATCGGGAGCGTTTTGAGCAGATTGCTAAAAAACCTCCCTTACCTGGACAAGAAGCGGTTCGCGCTAAATTAAAAGCCTGGAAAATCAAGCGTCAATTTTATCGATTAAATTCGCTCGATAGTCCCTTCAAAACTATCCCAAATTTCCTCCGGAGAACGGGGTGGCATCGCCTCAGCACGGGCAAATGCCTGTTTGATTATCTGTGAAGCTTTCTCTATTTCTTCAGCAGTAGGTGGGGCTATTTCTTCCCCCTCCCAGTCTACTATCAATAAATCGTTGGGACTACAGTGAAAGAAAGCACAGAGTTGAGCGAGGGTAGTGAAAGCGTTCGCTCTTAGCGGAAGCTGAGGCCGTAGGCCACGCTTTGCGAACGCTTCATCGCATTCGCTTCTCCATTTTCTAGTTCCCTTAATTGTTGCCGATCGATTCCCGTAGATTCAGAAATTTCTTCGTAACTGATATTTCCGTAATTAGCTCTTAATTGTGCTAGTTTAGTTGTGACTTTCATGGTGCAAACTTACCTAGTAGTTTCTCTTTTATGAAATTAGGCAAAAATTATAATAAAATTCCCGCGCCCCCGCCCCACACTTCCCTTCTTTTTTACAAAAATAGCACTACGCATTTAGATGTTTGACATTGTCTTGATGCAAAGCGCGAGTGGTTTGAATTTACCGTAAGATAGTGGAGCCTTATTAAAAAATATTTAACCCTTTTCTGCATAACCTGCTAACTATAAAGGCTCCACTATCTAAGGTTTTGTCTCCGGGGAAACCCCCAAGACCGCGCTGCATCGCTCCTAAACTCCGAAACATAGTCCTAGCTTACTTTTGACTTCTGACTTCTGACTTCTAACTTCTGACTTGCGCGTAGCGCTATATCAGATGCACCCTACTGTTGCCTGTTCCCTATTCCCTGTTCCCTTTGCTATAGGCAGATGACGATGGAAATTACTAAAGAACCCTTCTGGAGATACTCGTTCTTTCCAAATCCGGCGACACTCATACTGTAAATCTACAAATTCCCGGGATGATAGATTGTCGTGAAACTCAGCAATTTTATCGCCAATTAAATGAAGTTCATTCTCCTTTATCCAAACACAGTATTTCTTCCAATCAATGTCAAAGTCGTAGGGAAGCACACAATCGGTATCTACAAGAACTGGAATTCTGCCACAGCACAATGCTTCATAGAAACGAAAGGAATTGTTTCCTGAGCCACGGCAACAGAAGATATAGTCACTGTCTATTAAGTTATACACAAATTCCAGCCGATGCTTTTGCTTCAACTTGAAATCCGGTTGATTTAAGAAAACTGGGCTTTCTCTAATCAAAAAGTTTGTGATTATGTTAGGGTCTTTGCCTAAGATATCTAGGGCTCGACGTCTTAACACATGTCCCCAATTATAGGGAGGGATACTAGTTTTCGAGTTCAAGACATTCTTTTTGACTCTAGAGCAGAAAACGTTTAAATTGGTTTTGGTATTTGGTTTGACGGCATATCCACAGAAACCAACTACAGGTTTTAAGCGTTTTTGGCGGATATTGATTTTGTTGTCAAGATAGTTTTCAACAAAGTCTTCGCTCCAGTGAGGTAGGGTAAAATCGGTGTTTTTTCTCAGGGAGCGATAGAGGGAGTGACGGAATACAAAATCACTTTCAATCGGTAAGTTAAGATGGGAAGAAGCCCCACCAAAAAAGCTGATTAAGGGCTTGCCTGCTAATTTAACGTTTTCTGCTAATTGTCTGGCTTTATCTTCCAATTCAGAATTCCATAGTGCCCAATTAACTGGTACAATAGCAATATCTGCTTCCTCCAGAGACGACATCTTAAATAGAGACTTTCCAATCTCTACATAGTGGTCAAAACAACTACTAATGGGATCCTCAGGATTTTCTGGAGGTTTGCCCCAAAAGGGATATAGAATTGCCTCATAGGTCATGCCCTCTGGGAGATAGTTCTGGTCACAGAAAATTTTCAACGTCATAATTTTAGGCTCTAGGGAACAGGGAATAGGGAACAGGGAAAAAATCCTGTGTACCTCAGGTGCGACCCGTGGTGAATTTAATTCGCCAAGGTCAAGCTCACCTAATAGCTAAAAAACCCCTCTAACACTTTAGACGTCATTAAATCACACTTTTAGGCTATATCCATGCCTTTTTGCCAAATTATTTAGTCTTGAAAGTTCTTAGGGAATACGGAGCTTCGCAGCAGAAATATGTCTTAACCGTTACTTCAACTGCCATACCAAAAAATTTGCCTGCCTATCACAGGCTGGAAGCCTGTTCTACAGAGGGAAAAGGGCATAGGGTTACTGAGTCCACTCCTGGGCACACACCACACGAAAACCAATATTGCCGACGAGGTGCCTCAAGCCCGGATTAAAGACGCCGCGAGACCCAGAACGGCAGTTTTTAGGCAAGGTGTAGCAGGAACCACCCCGCCACAGCCGATGTTTATTATCATTTTCATTATTACTATCCGGTTCATCTTGCCAGGCAGTGCCATCTGTCGGCGCACCTTTATAGTTTGAGTGCCAATGGTCTGCACACCACTCCCAAACATTCCCATGCATATCGTAGAGTCCAAAGTCATTGCCTAGTCCAAAACTTCCTACTGGGGTGGTTTTTCTACGATAAATCCCTAATGGCCCATTACCATAAGATCCTTTCCAACGACCCTCTTGATCATCTGTTCCATTGTAATTAGCAAACTCTGTAGTAATCGTCTCGCCAAAATGAAACGGAGTACTTGTTCCGGCTCTACAGGCATACTCCCACTCGGCTTCACTGGGCAAGCAATAAGGGCGTTTCGTATACTGGGACAGCCGCTCACAAAACTCCACCGCATCATCCCAAGAGACTGTATCTACAGGTCGATCTTCCCCTTTAAAATGGGATGGATTGGGTTTAAGTTCTCTGTTGACTTGGGTTAGGAAAGCCACGGCTTGCCATTGGGCTTGGGTCACTGGGTATTTGCCCATGAAAAAGGATTTAACGGTGACTTGATGCTGGGGACTTTCACTATCTGTATGCCCCTCTTCTGTTTCTGGGGAACCCATAACGAAAGTGCCACCGGGGATGGCAACCATGTCCAAGGTGATACCATTTCCCAAGTCTTCAGCAAAGTACTGAATTTGTCGCCGATGGCGTTTTATATTAAGTTTTGATTGCTGTTGTTCTTTACTTGTTTGTGCCATCACTATTGTTTTGTTTAACTGATGTAGAACTGGCATCTTGTGTAGAACTGGCATCTTGTGTAGAACTGGCATCTTGTGTAGAACTGGCATCTTGTGTAGAACTGGCATCTTGTGTAGAACTGGCATCTTGTGTAGAACTGGCATCTTGTGTAGAACTGGCATCTTGCCAGTGATATATGATTAATTGTGGAACTGGCATCTTGCCAGTGATATATGATTAATTGTGGAACTGGCATCTTGCCAGTGATATATGATTAATTGTGGAACTGGCATCTTGCCAGTGATATATGATTAATTGTGGAACTGGCATCTTGCCAGTGACCAAGATGATTACATCTTGCCAGTGACTAAGATTATTGTTTGATGGAGATTGATACAGGCTGGAAGCCTGTTCCACCACACAGTTCTTGACACAGGCTGGAAGCCTGTTCCACCAATTGACACAGGCTGGAAGCCTGTTCCACCAATTGATACAGGCTGGAAGCCTGTTCCACACACACAGTTCTTGATACAGGCTGGAAGCCTGTTCCACACACACAGTTCTTGATACAGGCTGGAAGCCTGTTCCACCACACACACAGTTCTTGACACAGGCTGGAAGCCTGTTCCACCACACACACAGTTCTTGACACAGGCTGGAAGCCTGTTCCACCACACACACAGTTCTTGATACAGGCTGGAAGCCTGTTCCACCACACACACAGTTCTTGACACAGGCTGGAAGCCTGTTCCACCACACACACAGTTCTTGACACAGGCTGGAAGCCTGTTCCACCACACACACAGTTCTTGACACAGGCTGGAAGCCTGTTCCACCATAGATTATTTTACAGAAGACTTCTCTACACTATCCATTTGCCAGAAGAAAGGATATCTTTCAGCAATCTCAGATAAATTAGCTTTTACAGGATTTTCTCTGATATAGTTCCATGTCTCTAAAAATTCTCTTTCATCTCGCATAATGCGATCATATCGCTCGTCTTGCCAAACAATACCGATATGATTCATTACTTTAGCAACTTGTTTAGAACTATAGCTTTTAATGCTGTGGATAATACTACCTAAGGTCCAATATTTCTGATCTGATTTTGGTAAAGGCTGCATTAACCAATGCACATGATCTGGCATAATTACAACAGCATAGGTTTTGTACCTTTGGTTATTGAAGAATAAACAGGAATCTAGAACTACCTGTCTGGCTTCTGGGGTCAACTCTAGCTTTTGCCAAGTACTAAAAGTCACAAAGTAAATTGCTCCTGCTAATTCCCAGTGAGGAAGATTTCTTTTGCTAATTTTAATATTTGGAGACTTTCTGAAACTGGTATAACTGGTATAATTCATTGAACGATAATCTTGCCAGTCATAATCATTAATATTCGGTTGAGACAGCCTGGAAGCCTTTGCCCCAGAGGATAGAGGGTTGGGGGTAGTCATTAGTTACATTTCTACAGAGTATGTTACTGCCAGCATCTTGCTAGTTATAATCATTAATGTTGGCTTAAGACAGCCTCGAAGCCTGTTCCCGCTGATTGGTGCTTCATAAGCTCGGTTGGGTTTGGTTAAGTTATCTTCACATATCCATTGTCGAACTGGCATCTTGCCAGTGATATATGATTAATTGTGGAACTGGCATCTTGCCAGTGATTCTACAAGTGGAACTGGCATCTTGCCAGTGGTTCTACGCACACCCACACACCACACGAAAACCAAACTTGCTGCCGCTGCGCCTGAGGACCGGATCATAGAAGGGGCGAGACCCAGAACGGCAGAATCCAGGGTCGCTGCGCCAAGAACCGCCCCGCAACAGCCGGGATAGATTATCATTATCGTTATTATTTATAGACTCATCTTCCCAGGCACTGCCATCTGTCGGGGCATCTTCATAGTTTGAGTGCCAATGGTCTGCACACCACTCCCACACATTGCCATGCATATCGTAGAGTCCAAAGTCATTCCCTACCCCAAAACTCCCCACTGGGGTTGTTTTCTGAGTATATTTGCCTTTGGAACCAGAGCCATAAGTATACTTGCCATTATAGTTAGCTAGGTCCGTTGTAATTGTCTCGCCAAAATGAAACGGAGTCGTTGTACCTGCTCGACAAGCATACTCCCACTCGGCTTCACTGGGCAAGCGATAAGGGCGTTTGGTATACTCAGACAGCCGCGCACAAAACTCCACCGCATCATACCAAGAGACTCTCTCTACAGGTCGGTCATCCCCTTTAAAATAGGATGGATTGGGTTTAAGTTCTCTGTTGACTTGGGTTAGGGCAGCGACGGCTTGCCATTGGGCTTGGGTAACTGGGTATTTACCCATAAAGAAGGATTTAACGGTGACTTGATGCTGGGGACTTTCACTGTCACTATGCCCCTCTTCTGTTTCTGGGGAACCCATGATAAAGCTCCCTTCACGAATGCCAACCATCTCTAGCTCAACTCCATTCCCTAAGTCTTCGGTAAAACCATAAGCTTGGTGCTGATGACGGTTGATAATTAGTTCTGTTTTTCTTCTGAACCAGCCTGTTGGTTTCAACTCAATAGTTGCGACTTCAAACTCAAAAGGTTCTAGCTCAATCTCTGGGGATATCTCTGTCCCTGCTCCCAGCTCAATGGTTACCACCTCACATTCAAAGGTTTGCAGGGGTGGGAAACCTTCAAGCTGAGTGACATGATTAAGGCTAAGGTTTACCCCATGAACACCATAGGATTGACTAGCATCAGGGGGAATTTGACCCTTGAGCCAGATTCCGAGGGATTCAGCAAATGTCATTAAGGAGTCATATTGACTCAACTGGGGTCTAAATTCTTGAATTAAACGCTGTAATCGGGCTAATTCTGCCTGTCCATTTTTTCCTCGGTTAACCAATCCTTGTAGGGCTTTAGCCATCTCCTGTTCTGCTTGAGTGCGATGTTGATCTAAATACACCATGGCTGCCCATTGTTGTGCCTGGAATTCTCCCTGTCGGCTAGGGGGATGGGTTCCCATTAAATAAGTCACGTAGTCCATCAGCAATTGGGCAACGGATTTGAGGCGATTTGTACCAAATTTGTGCTGAAATTCTTCTGTTTCAAATTGTGCCAATAAATGAGACCGTACTGCCGGAGTCATGGCATATAATTCATAACCAACTGGACGGCACAACTCCGACAACAGTAAATCCGCTTCTGCTATCCAAGGCACTTCCTCGTTGAGTAAAAATTGCACTCGGATATAATTCACCAATTCCGGAGTCAAAACCAAGGGCAAAGCGCAATGACAAGCTAGATAGCGATAGTTGGGCTCAAACCTGGCCACAAACCGTTCAACTTGTTGCTTGGCTATTTCTTCGGTTAATTGGTCAGATGAGGAAGTTGTCATAGATCTTAACGAATCTGTGCGATCGCTTGATTTAACCCATGAGGATCCAGGGGGTACATTGGTACTAAATGAGCGATAAATTGGGCAGTGCTTCCCTGCCAGCGTTCAGAGGGAACGGGATTCAACCAGGCAATTAACTTGGTATGCTGTTTAATGTGCCACAAAACTTCAGCGGTTGCTGAAAATCTTTCGGAACGGCGATCGCCACGAGCTGCTCCCCCATCGCTGACAATTAAAACACTGGTATCCCCATCGGACTCTGCCAAAATCCACTCAAACTTTACCTTTTCGGTTAGATAAGGGTCTTTATAAACATACTCTGCTGGAACATTGTGGAAATAGCCCACCCGCACCCGTTCGATATTACTTTCGTCTTGGGCGGTTTCGACTAAATCTCGCGTAAAACGGTGAAAGGGAGTCATGGAGCCTTCCTGATCCAGCAACAAGAGCAAATCAGCGTGATTTTGCTCCCTTCGGCTGTATTTCGGCTTTAAAAAAAATCCCTGTTCGCAGACGTTGGCAATTGTCCCTTCCACATCCAGAACATCTTCTCTACCATCTGCCACCATCCGCCGCAAATAACGCCAGCTATAAACCATATACCTGCGAGAAATGGGATAATAAGCTTGGAAATCCCAGTCTTCTGTGTGTTCCAATACATTGATTGATGATTTGACCGGCAGTAAGGATAATTCAGGCACTGGACTAGGAGAGTCTACCATCGAGGTAACCTGTTCCCTAGGGGAAACAGGAGGAGGATTCTTAGGGGAGGACGATGATTCGGGGGATTCTGAGGGAATTTCCCTAGGTTTTGCCTTCTCTTGGCTTTCTTCTGCGCTAATGGAACGAAAAATGACGTCTAAATGGTCTTGTTGGGCTAGGGAATGACACCAAAGCGATCGCAGCAGTTTTTTGAGAGCATTGGCATCCTGCACTCCCCAGCCGCCCTCCATAGCTTGTAAGGCAGCTAAATATTCATTAATTCCCAAAGCAAACCCATCCCGGCGCAAGCGGTAAAAGAGGCGAGTTAACAGAGAGCGGGGATTAACGTTAGTCATGATTAAGGTGCATAATTGGGATTTTGCCAATCTTGCCGCAATTTAAAGACTAAATCTCGATAGGGAATTGTATTGTCTTGCTGGAGTTTAGTCACAGCATAGGGTTCCGATTTAAAGTGATGTAAGGCAGCCAGCCAATCCAGAAACTCACTGGTCCCCGGAGGTTTAAAAAGACTTTTATCCTCTCGTATCTTTAAAAATTTAGCGATCGCAGTCGTCACTAAATCAGATTTGGGCATTGCCATGGTCTCTGGTTTCTGTTTCTGTTGATAGTGAACCTTGACAATTTTCTCTAACTCTTCCGGTTGACTAGGGAAACGCACATAGTGATATAAACAGCGGCGTAAGAAGGGAGAGGGGAGACTGCCTTTTTCTTTATTACTGGTAATAATGATAATTGGCAATTGCTCTTGATTAGCCTCTATCGTTTCTCCTGTTTCCCGAATAAAAAATTTCCAAGGTTTATCCAATATCGACAGTAAATCATTGGGGAAATCTACATCAGCCTTGTCAATTTCATCAATTAGCAACACTGCCGGATAGTCGTGGGATTTAAACGCTTTTCCCAGGGGACCTAGTTCACGGTAATCTTTTGGTTCTTGAGGATTTCTCGGTTGTCCAGTTTTCGGATTAATAGACGGGGTTAAGTTTTGGGTTTGGACATCATGCAAGCGCAAAATCGCATCGTATTCATATAATCCCTCTTGGACTTTCGTGGTTGAGCGAATATCCCAGCGATAAAAGGGCAACCCTAATTCATAAGCCACTGCTACTGCTAATCTGGTTTTACCACATCCCGCTTCTCCTTCAATTAACAGGGGTCTTTGGAGGAAAATTGCCAAATTTACGGCTTCAATTAATTCGCTGTCTGCAATATAGGGTTCTAATTCTGTGGGAGAATCTGGATGACATTGTTTAGGTCGATGTTTTGGATTGCCCTGGAAGATGTATTTAGGAGGATTCATTAACTATTCCTTTACTAATTTAGCTAAATATTGTTCTAATTTTGAGCAAACTGTACTAGGAATACCACGATTAGATGATTTATAAATTGTTCTGGCTATTTTTTTGCTTTTTGGTTTAGATAATCCATAGACTTGTTGAAGCCAATGATCAATATCACTTTCTTTCCATTTACTCAAAGGTCAACTCTTTAATGCCTTCGACGGGTTGGAGTTCTTTTTTAAAAAGTGCATACGTACGTTCTCGGTAAACTGCTTCAAAATTTT
>NZ_JAAHFV010000090.1:0-19045 GCF_010672755.1 Moorena sp. SIO1F2 | reverse complement strand
CTTCCCCACTCTTCTCCCTTCTCCCTTCTTAATTCTCCCTTCTCCATTCTCCCTTCTTAATTCTCCCTTCTCCCTTCTCCCTTCTTAATTCTACATTCTTAATTCTCCCTTCTACATTCTTAATTCTCCCTTCTCCCTTCTACATTCTTAATTCTCCCTTCTACATTCTTAATTCTCCCTTCTCCCTTCTTAATTCTCCCTTCTCCCTTCTTAATTCTCCCTTCTTAATTCTCCCTTCTTAATTCTCCCTTCTCCATTCTCCCTTCTTAATTCTCCCTTCTCCATTCTCCCTTCTTAATTCTACATTCTTAATTCTCCATTCTACATTCTTATATAGTGTAGCGATCGCACATTGATATATCTTCTACATCGAAAACCTTGCAATCCATCCACGTTGCACAAATCGCGGCAACTCAGACGCTACATCAATAGCTAATTCATCAGCAGCCAGGTCTTGACAAACTGCTTCAAATCGATTTTCCCCTTGAAAAGCTTTCAGCAGTTGCCATTCTTCCTTTGTTGGCAGCTCAATGCGCATATCATAACCATTGCGCCAGAGGAATAGTTGTATCCCCCCTTCATCCAAATTCACTTGCTGATCACCTTGGTATTCAGCCTGATTAACCTCCCAAATGCGATGGATAGGGTAAGCCGACTCAATCAGAACACTATTTTTAGGTAAATGGAAAATCAGTTCTCCCCATTTTTCTTGGGGAACTGTACTCAATGCTTGGACATCTAACCTGGTAGCCTCTTCACCATTAAACACCCGATGCCAGTGCCACTCTAACCGCGCCACATCCGGTAAATAGGGTAACTGTTTGGCTGGCTCAAAATTTGCCAGAAAATCAGCAAAGTGCTCGCCATAATCCCCTAAATCCATAGATAGAGAAGGAAAGCGTTGGATATATCTTACTGCTGTTGCATCAAAAAATTTCTCTCCCACCAAACAACAGCAGACTGGATAAATTGACATTAAGGTTTGGCTCAGGTTGCCTAAGACACTGCCACGATAAATGGCTAACCCTTCAGCAGGGGTCAATTTTTTAGCTGCTTTGATGTGTTGAGCAATGGTTTGTGTACTGGCAGGATTATTTTCAAAAACAGCATCGTAAAATAGCTGTTGTAGTGTCCTTAATTCCATGATTATATCGGTTTTTAAGGTTATAGCAAAGGGAACAGGGAACAGGGAACAGGGAACAGGGAGTAGGGAGTAGGGAGTAGGGAGTAGGGAATAGGGAATAGGGAACAGGGAACAGTAGTAAAGAGCTCCGAATAGTTTTTGATGTTATAGCGCTACGCGCAAGGCAAGAGGCAAGAGGCATGCATGCTAAAGTTTACTACAAAAGCTTTTCAGCTTGTATTAATGTCCTAACCTTAATGCGTAGTGCTATATGAGAAATCAGCAAGAGTGTTCATGACCTATTTAAAAATGCTATATATAGGTATCCTAAATAAATTGTGATAATTTTTGATCCGAAGTTCCCGACTCCCGACTCCCTACTCCCGACTCCCTACTCCCTATTCCCTTTGTTATACTTACCTGATCTAAATACTCCTGAGCTTTACTCGCTTGGGTGATTAATACCTCAAAAGCTGGGATATCAGTATCCCATTCAATCAGAGTAGGCACCGGACCAAAGCGCTCTAATGTTGCTTGATACAATTGCCACACTGGAGGATGAACAGGATAACCGTGGGTATCAAATAGATACTCTTCCCGTTCTTCATACCCTGCTAAGTGAATTTGTTTGACCCTGGTTACTGGAATTGTATTAAGGTAATCAAGGGGGTCAAATCCGTGATTAGTAGCAGTGACATAAAGATTGTTGACATCTAGCAACAAGTAACAATCTGCTTTTTCTAACAATTGTTGGATAAATACCCATTCTGGCATAGTTGAATCTGTGAAGCTCACGTAAGCCGATGGGTTTTCGATCAAAATCCGACAACCTAGAAATTCCTGAGCTTGCAAAATCCGTTCGGCTACATGTTCCATCACCGCTTCGGTATAAGGAAGAGGAATTAAATCATTAAGATAGTGACCGTTAACGGAAATCCAGGATAAATGATCGGAAATGTATGCTGGTTCAATCTGCTGGGCTAACTCTTTTAAATTTGTCAAATACTCTAAATCTAAAGGGTCCGTTGACCCCAAAGACATACCGACGCCATGCAACGTAACCGGATAGTTTTGGCGGACTTTTTCTAAATAGTGGAGTGGTAAACCCTGAGACGTTAAATAATTATCTAATAATACCTCAAACCAAGGTATAGTATGTTTATGAGTAAGGATATCTTGATAATGGGCGGAGCGTAAACCGATTCCAGCACCGTTAATTGAAGCTGAAGAAACCTGAGTTGTCATAGCATTATTGTCATGGCATTATTTTTAGGATTTATCCATGGTAGTGGTGAGTTGACTCTAATTCCCCCCTTTCTTAAGGGGGATATGTGTACATAACGCTACTCAGCTGAATCTAATTCCCCCCTTTCTTAAGGGGGGTTAGGGGGGATATGTGTACATAACGCTACTCAGCTGAATCTAATTCCCCCCTTTCTTAAGGGGGGTTAGGGGGGATATGTGTACATAACGCTACTCAACTGAATCTAATTCCCCCCTTTCTTAAGGGGATATGTGTACATAACGCTACTCAGCTGAATCTAATTCCCCCCTTTCTTAAGGGGGGTTAGGGGGGATATGTGTACATAACGCTACTCAGCTGAATCTAATTCCCCCCTTTCTTAAGGGGGGTTAGGGGGGATCTTTGTACATAACCCTACTCAGCCATGATTCCAAAGCTGATAGCTGAGTGCCAAGCGTGCTGAATGCTTCCTTTAATTGGCTTGCGCACTCTCGGTTGGCTTTTCAGTTTCCTGACTGGAGGTTTTTGGTGGTACAATAGTTCCACCAACAATCTTGTTGCAAGTGCCTTCAGGAACGTAGATCCACTCATTAGGATCGCTATCTACCTTAGCCATCCCGCCGCAACTATGGCCGTTGGCTGCACAATCGTTCTTACCCGCCTTAACGATACCAGCACATTTTTCCATTCCTTCCTTACCGGCCAAGGCGTTTTCAGATGCTACACCTAAACCTAGAGCCAAGACACTAGTCAAGGCAGCGCCTACCATTACGGTTTTTTTGATATCTTTCATAACATAATTCTCCCGAATATCAGAACTGACTCCTAAGTCCGTAGACAGAATTAAACTAAAACAGTATTGGTTTAATTCCTATCTATGTAATTATTATTTAAAGTATTTAACCTAACTTAACATCGTCTTTGAAAAGGATGAGATAAGCCTGAGAAAGTTATTAAAATGGGATAGGACATTGTCAACATCAGCTATCAGCCATCAGCTATCAGCTTTTTGTTGTAAATCTATCACTCCCGTAAGTGTGGGGAGGGTGAATCGACCCAAAGCTAAGACAGAGCTTTGTAGTTAGTCCAGTAAGGGTTCAACCGTAATATAGTTTCCTAGTAAGCGTGAGGTACATCTGAAGTTTCTGCCCTGCTCCCAGATCCGCTGTTCCCTGTTCCCTAAAATCCAGAACGAAAGTACCTCACCCAATTGAAAACTGCTATATGTGGCAACCAGTAAAACAACAACTATGGGAATGGCGCGGTGTTCTAATTACTACACCGGTGGTGGCTGGAATTGCGATCGCATTCAGGCTACTCGGCTGGTTACAGCCTTACGAACTAGCGGCTCTCGACCAATACTTTTGTTGGCGTCCGAAGGAAGCTACGGATGAACGGATTGTGATTGTGGCTATGACTGAGGCAGATTTAAAGCGTGCTCAACGGTGGCCAATCACTGATCGGATGCTTGCCCAACTTTTAGACAAAATCAAAGCTCAAAATCCTGCAGCGATTGGTCTTGACCTGTATCGGGATTTTCCAGTTGAGCCCGGTCATGGTGAGTTACTCAAGGTGTTTGAAACCACACCCAACTTAGTTGGTATCGAATACATCGATCAAGACAACCCTGACAATGCGGTGCCTCCTCCACCGATTCTCAGTGAACGTGGTCTCGTAGGTGCCAATAATGTCGTAAACGATATGGATGGTATCCTGCGGCGCAGCTTACTTACTTTGAAGGTAAATGATCACTTAAAGCCCTCCTTTAGTATGCTCCTAGCGGGGATTTATCTAGAGTCAAAAAACATTTTTCCTGAACCATTACAGCAAGATCCCAGAATTTTCCAGTGGGGCAAGGCCATGTTTCGCCCTTTGGCCAGCAATGACGGCGGTTATGTGGGAATGGATGATGGCGGTTACCAGATTTTCTTGAACTATCGCGGACCAGCGGGAACCTTCCGCACCGTAACCATGACCGACGTTTTGGAAGATAACATTCCAGATGACTTGATCAATGATTCCATCGTTTTAATTGGTGCAACTGCGGTCAGTTTAAATGACTTTTTCTACACCTCCTACAGTAATGACACTACCATCCGGGAGTCAACGGCTGGGGTGGAAGTCCAAGCTAACATGGTCAGCCAAATTATTAGTGCTGTGGAAGATGGTCGTCCCTTGCTCAAAACCTGGTCGGAGCCTGTGGAAATCCTGTGGATTGTAGCCTGGTCTTTAGTCGGTGCGACTCTAACTTGGAAATGGCGCTATCTTGGCGGTCTCGGAGGGCTGTCCTTGAGGAGAACTGCGATTACCGTGGTGGCCACAGGGGCATTATTTGGAAGTACCTATGGAGCGTTTTTGGGGGGTTGGTGGCTCCCGGTGATACCGCCATTGTTAGCCTTAAGTGGGTCTGCAATTGCCATCACAGCTTACATTGCTAGCACTGCTAAAGAGATTCGTCACACTTTTGGACGTTACCTAACTGACCAAGTGGTGGAGGATTTGCTGGAGAACCCAGACAAACAAAAACTCGGGGGTGAAAACCGGAAAATCACCATCTTGACCTCTGATTTAAGAGGCTTCACTGCCATCTCAGAACGGTTACATCCCCAAGAGGTAGTCAAAATCATCAACATCTATTTGGGTCACATGGCGGATGTGATTACTGCTTATCAAGGAACTATCGACGAGTTCATGGGGGATGGGATTTTAGTGCTTTTTGGTGCTCTCACCCTCCAAGAGGATGATGCCCACAGAGCAGTGGCTTGTGCCCTAGCGATGCAATTAGCCATGACTAGTGTCAATGAAGAAATCGAGCAGTTGGGCTATCCAAAACTGGAAATGGGCATCGGTATCAATACCGGTGTGGTTGTGCTTGGGAATATTGGTTCCGAAAAACGCACCAAATATAGTGTGATTGGCAGCGCCGTTAACCTGACTTACCGAATCGAATCTTATACAACTGGTGGTCAAGTTATGATTTCTTCTTCCACTTTGGAAGAAACTGGCGAATTCTTAAGAATTGACGGTCAAATACAGGTAAAACCCAAGGGAATTAAACAGCCAATTACTATCTATGAAGTGGGTGGAATTGGGCATCATTATAACCTATTTTTACCCAAACAGCAAGAAACGTTTTTCGAAGTTAACCAAAAAATTGAGCTACAATTTAATTATGCTTTTATAGATGGAAAGCATATCAGCAAGTCGGTCTACACTGGACGTTTAGTAGAGATTTCAAGTAAGGGAGCTAAGCTTCGTGCTAACAGCAGCGAAATCTCTGCTATCCCTGAGTCACTGAGTAATCTTAAGCTCAACTTACTCGATCCAGATAATGTGAACCAACCCAGTGAGGACATCTACGCCAAGGTTTTAGAAAAAACAGCAGAACCGGGGAGTGTCAAATCCGGTTAACTGCTGTCCCTCCGGAGATATCAGCAAAACTAGAATCTCTATACCAGTCAGTAATCAGGAATTGATCCTAAGTTCTGTGAAGTCTAATTTAGTCACCGTTGAGTTGGGTCAAGGGTTTCGGGTATAAAAAGTTACCTGGTTCCAGGCAATTTGGTCTAATTTCAAGTCTAGTTAATCGCTGCTAGAAAAACCCTGTGTTGGTTGCGGGATAATCTTTTGATCGTTTCCCTGCCACAGGAAAACTAGTCAGCGGGATTTGAGATTAGAAATCCATGGCACCAAAAAATTATATCTCTGAAACAATTAAGCTTAAACTCAGGCTTTACTAAGGATTAATGCTAATTCTTGTAATTGTCTATTCTAGTTTAATAATTCAATAAACTTATGAAAACTACCGCTAACATTATTAATTTATTGGGACGTACAACATGGGCACGTACAACATCAATCCTGATTGTACTGCTGTTTTGCACACTCACCCCTCAAGCTAGCTATTCTCAAAGGTTGCAATCTGTCAACGGTCAGGTTGCAGATTCTAATCATAACTCATCGGAAACCCAAAATAAGTAGGTGGGCATAAATAAACGTTAAAACTCAAAATACGAAAATGAAGCTGAAACCCTTTATTACAGAGGTTTTCAGCATTTTGAATTTCACTCGCTATTTTACGGATAATTAAGCCCACCTACTTAGTTCCCAAAATAATTCCCAAAATAGTTCAGCCAAAGGCTCACGCTTACGATTTATTCCACCAACCGATAGCGCTCCTCAAAAAAGTAATGGGTCTGGTTCACGAGGCGGATGTGAGCAGTTACCCCGTGAATGGGTGACGCTGTTAATTCCCTCAACGGAAGTAGTTGCACAGACTATATCTGGTCATCCTAGATTTTTCTGGTATTTCTCCGAACCTGTAGACGTACCAATAGTATTTATCTTGGTGGACACAGTAGAAAAGGAGATAATATTTGAGACCAGGATTGACTCAGGTCAGGTAGGGATTATTTCAGTAGAAGTTCCGGAAAACAGTCCAGAACTGATCGCAAACCCACCAGGACTGGAGGAAAAAGACAGGAAGATATACAACTGGTCTGTTACCCTAGAATGCGATCGCGAAAACCCGCCTAAGACTTCCTATTATAGGAGCTGGATTGAGCGGGTATCACAATCCCCAGAATTAGAGCAAAAGCTAGCAGTAGTTGGTGCAAATACCAACAGCTCCACCTCTGAGTTACTGCATCAACAAGCAATCATCTATGCCGAAGCAGGGGCTTGGTTTGATGCCCTTGATGCCCTTTACCAGGCTCAAGCTGCTAATCCCAATGACTCCTCGATTCGAGCAGATTTTATCGCTTTGCTGGAACAAGTGGGATTGAGCCGTGTGGCACAGTAGTGGGTGAGTGGGTCAGTGCTGAGCTAACACACAGTATGGGATGTGGTTGGGTTTGTTGTTTTGCGATTCGGGCAAAGCCCGACGCTGCGCGAACGCAATATATCTCTAGGAAATGCGATTGACCTACAGTCACGCTACGCGATCGCATTCCTCGAAGGCTTGTGTAAAACTGGAACAAAGCAATTACGGACTATTAGATCATGATCAGGGACACTGAAGATGTCTTCTAATTCACCAACGTCTTTGTTTTATCCTGAATCAAGCTTGGGTTTCATGTATCTACATAGGGTGAATGCTATATTAGGTAACTGGAAGCTAATAAGTGAGTGATTCAACGAGTTTGGATAAAACCTCAGATAAAAGCCATGTGAGCCTTAGGTGGTTACATCTGACTGACCTTCACTTGGGTATGAAGGGCTTGGAGGATCTCTGGCCAAATATTGAGGAAATTTTCTTCGAGGATTTAAAGTACCTTTGTGAAAAGGTAGGCCCTTTGGATTTGGTAATGTTTACTGGGGATATTACCCAGGGCGGCAGTAAACCGGAATTCCAAGAGGTAGATAAACTATTAACTAATTTCTGGGAAAAGTTTCGGGACCTGGGATTTCAGCCGAAGTTTCTGGCTGTACCTGGGAATCACGACCTGGTTCGACCAGATAACAAGTTTGATACCGCATTGATTGGTCTTGAGGATTATTGGGACAACCCTAAGATCGAAAAGCCATTTTGGGATAACATCGAATCTCCTCAGCGACAGCTTGTAATCAAAGCTTTCGAGAATTATGTTCAATGGTGGGAAAATACCACCGTACCTAAGCCAGACATTTCAAAGGGCATACTGCCAGGAGATTTTTCAGCAACAATTGAGAAAGACGGGTTCAGACTCGGAATTTTAGGACTCAATAGCGCGTTTCTGCAACTGATGGGCGGTGACCGAAAAGGTAAGCTGGCTCTAGATATGCGCCAGTTCCATGCAGCCTGTAATAAAAATGGACCGTCTTGGGCAAAAAACCACCATGCCTGTTTGCTGCTTACCCACCATCCCCAGGATTGGTTAACCGACCAAGCTCAAGAGCAGCTAAATAGCGAGATTCACAGCCCGCCGGAACGATTCGCTTTGCATCTGTTTGGACATATGCACGAGGCCAACCTGAGAAGCTTGGCTGAAGGTGGTGCGAATGCTCGACGCAGACTGCAAGGCTGTTCCCTGTTCGGTATGGAAGGGTGGGGGGAAGAAAACAAAGAACGGGTGCATGGTTATTCACTATGCGAATTGAAGATCGAAGGGAATACCGCCTCCCTGAGCATCTACCCCCGTAAAGCAGAGAAAAAACAGGGCGGCGGATGGCAGATCGATCGCGATACTAGCTTTAGACTGCCCAAAGGAAAGGACGACACGGAACCAGTAACGGTGACATTGCTGGACAACTTTAAAGCTCTTGAAACGGAAAAAAAAAACCGATCACCAACGCCTAAAACCTTAACAACTGATGCTTCATCTGATGCTTCATCCCCTCCCCCCTCTAGAATACCGAAGTACGGTGCAGAAAAATTCACTGGACGTCAAGAGGAGCTAAGGCAGCTAGAAGAGGTGCTACTGTCCGAGCAAGATCACGAAGACAGAATTGTGGTATTGACGGGAACAGGAGGCATGGGTAAATCTACCTTAGCGTATCACTTTGCCACCATCCATAAAGACAAATTTCCCGATGGAGTGGTTACTGTTCGAGTGGATGACAAGGACCGTAACAAGGACTTAGATACCATCGCACGGGAGTTTGCGTCGAAGATTGAGCAGACCATCGACCCAGAGGATGACAGAGAACCTTGGGAGATTATGGAAACCTTGTTTGCCCCAAGGGATATGTTACTGATTTTCGATAATGCGGAAGAAGCAAGTATCAAGAAGCTACGTCCAGGGGGCAACAGTTGTGCTGTGATTGTCACTACCCGGAATCAGACTCTACCTTCTTCTTTAGATGTGTCAGAAGCTCAGACGATTAGGCTGGGATCGCTACCGGAAAAGGATGCTTTAGATTTACTAAGAAAAATTCTGGGTGAATCCAAGATCAATAGGGAATTAGCCGCAGCTCAGCGGATAACGAAAATTGTTGGGAGATTACCATTAGCACTCCGAGTAGTAGGTGCAGCATTACAAGGACAACGCGACTCTTTGGACGACTATGCCCAGGCTCTAGAAGAAGAGAAAGATGAACTCTTGGAAGAACTCAAAATAGAAGGTGATAAAGACCTTAATGTCGAGATTTCATTAAATTTTAGCTTGAAGTCGCTTTCAGAGGATCAAATTGATTGTTTTGCCTGTTTAAGCGTGTGTGCAGCAGAAGGTTTTGCTAAAACAACAGCGATGGTAACAGCAGGATTACAGAATAATCTAAAAGATAAGCGTAAATTGAAGCGGATTAATGAATTGTCCTTATTGGATTATGTAGATACGGGAGAAAACCGTTATGTGCTGCATCCGTTAGTACGAGTATATGCAAAGAAGCTGGCTGACGACCGAAACTTACTAGCTACAGCACAAGAACGCCATGCTAAATTTTTTGTGGAATGGTTACAGCCTGAAAATTTAGAAGATGAGACGGTCGTAGATGAGACGGTCGTAGATGAAGCTGCTGCAAATTTGGATGATGTGATCTTAGCTGCCGAGTGGTTGCAGACTCATGAGGCTGAAACAGAGCAGATCAAATGGGAAAACTACCAATTTGCCTTACAGCTACACCGATTATTTGAAAAGCATGGCTACTGGAACAAGGCAATTGCTTTGACGGCAAGATTCCAATCTTGGGCAGAGCAATTCCAAGATTGGAATGCAGTGGTTAAATATAAAATGCATCAGGCTCGCAACTGGTCTTTTGCAGAAGAATTTGAAAAAGCTGAAGAAATCTTGAGTTCTGCCCAGAGTGATCTACCAAATATTCCGGATTTAGATACTCGTAAGATGCGCGAAGCTAAGGTACTTAATGTATTAGCTGGCGTCTACCAGAAACAAGGTAAGCTGGAAGCAGCAATTCAAGCTTTTAAGAAACGAATTGATATTGATGAAGAAATTGGTAATGATCGATCAATAGCCATTACACTGAACCGTTTAGGAGGAGTGCTCCAGGAACAGGGTAAATTAGAGGAAGCACAGCAGGCTTTTGAAGAAGTAATTAAAATCGCCGAAGCTATCAACGATCAAGATCAGCTTGCTCATGGATTGATAAGTTTAGGCAAATTCCATCTACAACAAGGCAATATAGAAAAAGTTCAAGAGGGATGGAAGCGGGCGATTCTTATTATTAAAGATTCAGGAGAGCTTCGGAGAGCTGCAGCTAGGACAATGAGTTTAGGAGGGGAACTGCATAAGCAGCGATATTTAAGTGAAGCCTTGCAAATTTTCTTACTTGCCGCAGACCTTCATGAAAGTTTCAATAGTGATGGGTTAGTTTCAACTCTAAGATATTTAGCTAACGGTTTATCTAAAAAAAGTTTTGAAGAAGCATTAAAAGCAATAGATGCAGCAATTAAAATATGTTTGAATACTGACAATAAAAAAAATCATAAAGAACTGGCTACCCTTTATAATATTCGAGGAAAAATTCGGCAAGCACAAGGTAGAAAAGCACAAGGTGAAGCAAAAGATAATTTATTGAAGGAAGCACAGCAAGCCTTTAAACAACAAATTAAAATCGCTAAAGACACCAATGACAAAAAACAGCTTGGTATTGGATTGCAATTTTTATTCAAAAATAAATTCGAACAACATAAAGAAAAAGAGGCATTTAAAATTTTAAATGAAGCAATCTATCTAAGTGATGATAGAAATCATAAAGACTATGCAATCATGTTGTTTAATTTGGCTAATTTCTTAAAAGAATATAAAAAATTTAGTGAATCTTTGGAATTTTTTATATTATTAGAAGATTCACATGAACATCTTGAAAGTAATAAATTAATCTATTCTATTCGTTATTTAGCTAACAATTTATATACTCAAAAAAATGATCAAGAAGCATTACAGGCAACCCGCTTAGCAATCAACATTTCTATAAAGACGAGCAATCACAAGCAATTGGAAGAGGTTCTGAATATTCTGATTTCAAAAAAGCATTATAAAAAAAATGATATTCACGAAATTCTTAGCGATAGTTTTTACCTAGCCAAAGAACTTGGTAATCAACTAGGGGAAGCAATTATAGCCAATAGCTTAGGACAATTAGAAGCTCATCAAGAAGGAGAGGAAAACTTTAAGCTTTCACAAATGTACTTCCGTCACAGTATCAAATTATTCGAAGAACTTAACGAGCAAAAATATCTCGCCAAGGTTCATACAGCAAGGGGGCAGGCATTTCTAGCTCGCGGAGATTTTGATAAGGCTGTTGAGGCATTATCTAAAGGCTTTGAAATTGATGAAAGCTTATCCAATCTTCCAGGTTTAAAAATTGTTACCCCTAACCTAATTGATGCTCTATCTAGGTTAGGAAAACGAGAAGAAGCATTAGCCTATTGTGATCGAGCACTGAAAATCGCCCCAAATTATTTAGGGTTTCTACAATTACGTGACACCATTCAGAAACCGATTTCAAAAGGCATTCATAAAACGTTAATCAAAATTGGTCGAATTCGATACATCTGGTATAATGAAGACAACTCACGCTCGGGACGAATTGCACCTGATGATGGGAGTTCAGACATTACGTTTAATGAGAAATACATTGGTTCGGATTCTGCATCTCAGCTTACTCAAGGCGCTTTAGTTGAAGTTGAAGTAAACGAAAAATATGGGAAACTGTATGCAAAACAAGTCAGAGTTATTGAAGAGTAAGAAGAAGAAGGTTAAAGTTGCGAAACATTGTTAGTGGAAATGTAAATATAGGATTGATCAACAAAGCGATCTGGCATTGCTGATTATGGGTATGGTTTCGCCCCCCTAGCCCCCCAATATTGGGGGGAACAAAACTCTCAAAGTCCCCCAGAATTGGGGGATTTAGGGGGCTTTAATAAAACCAGATTATCGCGCATTCATTCCTTAATTCAGCAATGCCAGCGAAGCAGTACAGTCTTGGAGAGCCAGCTGCTCCCTACACCTCGCAGCCAAATCACCTTAACAAATCATTAGAATCCCGCACCACTAATGGGTTATAATGGAATTGGGATGAAGAAATACATCCTAATGATATAACTTCTAGGGAGGCCAAAAATGAAATTCAATATTTTGGCAACGTTAACTTTAGTCGCTTCTCTGTTCTTCACTGGTTCAGCAGTAGCTGAGAACCCAGACCAGGTGCAACAGTTGCTCTTAACTGGTGCATGTGAAGGATGTAATTTAAAAGGAGCGGATCTATCGGGTGCACATCTACTAGGCGCTGATTTGAGGAATGCTAACCTGCAAGGAGCAAACTTAATCGAAGCCAACCTAGAAGGTGCTGACCTGACTGGTGCCAACTTAAACGGGGCTAACTTAACCCAAGCCTTTGTCACCAATGCCAGTTTAAACTGTGCTAATCTCAACCAAGTGAATTTGACAGCAGCCAAGCTTTACGACACCGATGTGTCTGGAGCTGTCATGAACAACATTACCTTAACTGATGCCGAGATATTTGAAACTGGCATTGGCATTGGTGGTAGTGGCGAGGAATTCAATTTCAATGTCGAGTGTAGAGTAGATTCTTGACACTCTCTAATTCCTACTAATGATTCTTACCAAAAATTTTTGCTAAGGGCGGGAGCGAATAGCGCTTTCCGCCATTTTAGTTTAAGTCTTGCTTGTAGGGTGGGCAAAAATAGTTTGGTTTTTTTGAGTATTCTAGATTAGAGAACTTTGCCCACCCTACTACTGACTAATGACTAAGGGCGGGAGCGAATAGCGCTTTCCGCCATTTTAGTTTAAGTCTTGCTTGTAGGGTGGGCAAAAATAGTTTGGTTTTTTTGAGTATTCTAGATTAGAGAACTTTGCCCACCCTACTACTGACTGTTCGCGTAGCACCTCAAGTAGCGCATATGCTTACAAAGATGCAGCTATGGGAATCTGTGCAGCTCAACCATTAGCTGTTACGATCGGGAACTAACCCAGAAAATCCCAGGGGAGGGAAAGTTGACCGAATTTCTAGATTTTCTTAAGCACAAGTATGCTTATGTTGCCGTTGGTGAATTCAAGCCAGGCAAATTTCAAGAAGCTCAGGATCTTTACGAGAAAGCTGTATCTACCTATATCCAAGGGTTCAAAGGAGCTTACCTACTGCAAGAACCTGGAACCGATCGGGGGATTGCCGTGATATTTTGGGAAAGTATAGCGGATATGGAAGATAATCAAAGTGAGGCTTATCAGGCGATCTTAAACCAAATGTCTCACTTGTTTACCAAAGCTCCCACCACATCTTTCTACGAAGTGTGCAGTGAAATCCAGCCTCCGAATTCTTAATTCTCAATTCTTAATTCTCAATTCTTAATTCTCAAGACTCATGCGATCGCAAACGGTCATGCTAGTTGCAGAAGTGCGATCGCATTAAACTACCAATAATATATTTTTAGATATAGAGCGGATGGGGGGAATCGAACCCCCATCATCAGCTTGGAAGGCTGAGGTTTTACCACTAAACTACATCCGCATTGTTTCGTGTACTTCTTGCATCATAACATAACAAAATCAAAGTGCAACATTTTTTAGTTCAAAATTCTGGACTCTTCCGAGATCCGCTGTTCCCTGCTCCCTTCCCCCCTTACGGGCGGGGGGTTAGGGGGGATCCGCTGCTCCCTGCTCCCTAAAAAAATGACCAAAAATTTTGGGTCTCAAGCCCCGTCCTTCTAGGACGGCTTTTAAGTAGAGTATGTTATAATAAACATGTAGCCTAGTACAGGTAGGATTCGTCGGTACTGCCAATTTAAAAACAACGACGTAAAGCGATACTAGTACACGAGGAGCGAAAAACCTCGCCAAAACGCATGGATCTGCCACGGATACCGAAAACCAGTAAAATAGCAAATTGAAATACAAACGTACCGTGGGGCACACGGAAACTGAGAAAACTCAACGCTTAGGGAGATAAGCCCACTGGGGTTAGTTAAATTAGGCTAGGTATTTGGTTTTTAAACGGATATTGGGCTTAAATATTGCCTTTCCTGGATAACTAATTTTAAGGCATGTCGATGAACTAAGAATCCCCGCTCTTATAGGGCGGGGAGTGTCAAAACTAGTATAAATCACTAATCACTAATAGTGAGTTGGAAGCGATACGCTTGCACAACTGCTTGACCTGCCATGTCAGTAGGGGCAAACAACCAATCCCGAATCACCTGCTGAGCTAGTTGCTGAGCCTGATCACTACTAATCTTGCCTTGCTGCACTTGAATATAGTCCGCTAGCAGTTCCGGTTTCCCATTGGAATCAATTAATAGCACCACCTTCAACACTAACTCTTCCGATAAATCAATACCTGTCAAATTCAGCTCCTTAGCGGAAAATTCGGATTTGTTAGCTGGTAGAGGTAGAGCCAATTGGTCTGGAATATCCCGATTCGGATTAGTCAGACCAAAGTTACTCATCTTAGCCACAAAGCTATCTTTTGATGCCGACTCTTCCGGGATGCTGGAAGCCGGTGGCTGAATCGGTGGTGCCAGAGGTAAGGGTGAAGGTAGGGGCGTTGGGATTACTGGAATCGGCTTAACAGGAGTGATCGGAGTTGTTGGTTCAGGTGGGGGGACAGGTATAGTTAATTGATAATCTGTTGGCGGTGCTAAGTCTTTAACTGGTAAGATATCCTCTGTCGGTGTTGGCTTTACCTCACCCTCAGTGGCCTCAATGGTAGAGTTAGAGACAGTTTGGTGATTAAGATTCCGATCTGACCTAGGACTGGTGAGAGCTAAATCAATGGTTTGATCGATTAGAGCTGTTGATGGGTCTTCTGGTGATGTCTCTTGCTCAGCTATATCTTCCGGAATGATATCAATCAGATCAATGGCAATCAAATCCTGACTGGGTTGCGAACTCTCGAAGCGCCCCATCAAGAGCATAGACACTATCCACAAGAAGCATAGATGAATGACAATAGATGCCAAAACCATTGCCAACCATAACATTGGCCCGTTAAAGTTACGTGGTTCTGGTACATTAGGGGGATGATTTGGGGGCAAAAGTTTTAGGGTCATTCGTAGCTAGAGCGTTGGTCGAGAAATGCAATATTATGATTAACTAGCCGTGCGGGAAGTCCCACGCTAACCCTACGGGTATAGCGTGTTTGTTGAAAGCACGGACAGGATTTAAGAAAAATCACCGATCTCTTGACACGTTAAGGTTAAATATATATAATAGTAACTAAGGTCGATTTTGAAGTTACCGTAAGAATAAAGAAGCCTTAATCACAAAGATTTAACCCTTTTATGCATAGCCGACTAACCATAAAGGCTTCTTTATTCTAAGGTTTCATCTCCAACAAGGTTAAGTGCAATGAAACATAAAGCCGTCAAAGTCAGAATTTATCCAACACAAGAGCAAGTTCAAATATTAGCCCAACATTTTGGATGTTCTCGCTGGTGGTGGAATTATGCGCTGAATCAGTGTATAGAAACTTACAAGGAGACTGGCAAGGGGCTAAAGCAATCTGCACTCAACTCTATGCTGCCAAAACTCAAAAAAGAGAAAGAGACTGAATGGCTAAAAGATTGTTACTCCCAGGTGCTGCAATCTGTGAGCTTAAATCTTAGTCGTGCATATCAGAACTTTTTTCAAGGTAGAGCCAAATATCCTAGATTCAAGTCATATCATCATCGCCAATCAATTCAGTACCCCCAGAAAGTCAAGCAAGTGGGTGACTGTCTTAAATTTCCCGGAAAATTGGGAGTTGTCAAGGCAGTAATTCACCGCCCATTAGATGGGACAATCAAAACTGTAACAGTCAGTAAAGACCCTTCTGGAAAATACTATGCTTCCGTCTTAATGGAATACGAATCTGATGAACCGAAACCATCAACGAACGGGAAGGTGATTGGGATTGACTTGGGTATCAAGGATTTTGCTATTACCTACGACGGCGAAAAAACCTCTAAATTTGGCAATCCCAAGCCTATAAATAGATACCAAAAAAAACTAGCCAAAAAACAACGCATTGCAGCCCGAAAAAAGAAGGGTAGCAATGGAAGCAAAAAAGCGCGTAAGATTGTAGCTAAGGTATATGAACGCATTGGAAATGTCCGCCAAGACTACTTGCATAAGCTATCTAGGAAGATCGTAGATCAGAACCAGGTAGTGGTAGTCGAAAACCTAAACGTCAAGGGCATGCTGTGCGCTACGCGCACGCTTCGCGAACGTAACCACAAATTAGCTAAAGCAATATCTGATCTGAGTTGGGGAACCTTTGTAAATTTTCTTTCTTATAAATGCGAAAAAGAAGGAAAAGTCCTGGTCGAGATAGATCGATGGTTTCCCAGTTCTAAAACCTGCTCTAATTGTCATTACCGAATCAAAGAGTTACCGCTAGATGTAAGGTCTTGGATTTGTCCAAGCTGTAGCACTCATCACGATAGAGATGGTAATGCGGCAAAGAATATTAGAGCAGAAGGTATCAGAATGCTATCCTCCTCTGGAACAGGGGAGGTCAACGCCAGTGGAGAAGAAGTAAGACCAAAGCGAGGGCGTCCGTCCAAGCTAAGGCATTCTTCGGTGAAACTGGAAGCCTACACTGTACCCAACGGGTCAGTGTAGGTAGTTCACGCTCCCATCCCAGAATAATGCTTTAACCCCTTACGCCATAACCAGCGGTTGACTAGGAAAAATATTAAACTCCAACCTAGAATCACCAACATTCCCCCCACCACATTCACAGGTAAACCAATCAACAGTGCTGCTGGGAAGTGAATCAGATAAGGGTAGGGTGTCCACTGGGCAATTTCCCTGACCAAAGGAGGAAAGACTTCCAACGGAGCAATTAACCCAGAAAGGAATAAGTAGAGCAAAAATGATAATTCTTCAATAGCACTAGCCCGTTCTGTCCAAAAGGCGAACATGGCAAAGGTATACTGCATCAAAAAGCGTAGGCAAAAGCTCATTGCCACCACCAGGCAACCGAGTAACAGATTGCCAAGATTCGGTACCCAAGCTGCTTCGGGATACAGCAGGAAAAACAAACCGATTAGCCCTAGGTTAAACGGCATACGGATAAATCGTTCTGCTAAGTGAGCGGCTACCTGATGCCACACTGGATCAATTGGCTGTAGTAATCGTGGGGAAAGCTTCCCTTGCAACACTTGTTCTTGAAATTCGAAAATCACCCATACCAAGTTGAACTGGCGGATAAAAAACACTGAGATAAAGTAACGGGCAAATTCTATAGAATTCAGACCAAATTCTGCTTCTTGGGATGCCTTGGTCCAAATCCCCATTAGAATCAGAGGTAACAGATTCGACAGTACCCAAAAAAATATTTCTGCCCGATACTCCATCATATGGGCGTAATAAACACTGAGGAAGGTTTTAATGATTTTTATCGCACGCTTCATTTATTTTTGAGGGTAGGGAGCAGGGAGTAGGGAGTAGGGAGTAGGGAGTAGGGAGTAGGGAACAGGGAACAGGGAACAGGGAACAGGGAACAGGGAACAGGGAACAGGGAGTAGTAAATTTATACTCCAAAAATTCTCAATTCTTAATTCTCAATTCTTAATTCTCAATTCTTAATTCTTAATTCTCAATTCTTAATTCTTAATTCTTAATTCTTAATTCTTAATTCTTAATTCTTAATTCTTAATTCTGCTGCAGCGAAGTTCACTCTACTACTCCTGCCTGGAAAACACGACCAATAACTTCTTCAATGGGGGGGTCAGTTACGCTTAAATCTATCACCTCCAGCTCAGCGAGAATCCGAGCCACAGTCTCGGTAAGCACTTCCCGACGCACTAGGAAACGCACGTGGTGACCATCCACTTCTTTGAGTTCACCATAGCGCTGTAAAGAGGTTTCCTCCCCAGTCTTTACCTCAGGTAACGGCTGGGCAAGTTCTACCGTGATGTCACGATAGGGAGCAAAGCGGCCAAGTAATCCGTCTAGAGACCCATCGTAAATCAGCCTACCTTGATGGATTAATAGCACCCGTTGGCAAAGAGCAGTGATATCAGCCATGTAATGACTGGTTAAGAGTATTGTTGCTCCTGTGTGTTGGTTGTACTCCCGTAAGAAATCCCGTACGGCCAATTGAGCATTGACATCTAATCCCAAAGTAGGTTCATCTAAAAATAGCACTTGGGGCTGGTGTAGTAGTGCTGCTAGTAGTTCCGCTTTCATGCGCTCTCCTAGGGAGAGTTTTCTTACTGGCTGAGTCAGTTTCCCTTCTAGGGACAGCATCTCGGTAAGTTCCCCAACTCGATACTTATAGTCAGTATCAGAAATACCATAGACAGCGGCATTGATTCTCAGGGAATCTAGGGCTGGTAAGTCCCAAAGCAACTGTTGCTTCTGCCCCATAACTAGGGTAATTTTTTTCAAAAAGCCTGGTTGACGTCGTTTGGGAATGTAATCCACAACTCTGACTCGACCCTGAGACGGATGAATCAGTCCAGTGAGCATCTTGAGAGTAGTGGTTTTGCCAGCACCATTGGGCCCTAAGAATCCCACTACTTCTCCAAAGCCAATTTCAAAGGAAACGTCTTGGACAGCTTTGACTGAACGGTAGGTACGGCGGAAGAAATGGTTTAAGGTACCTTTTAGCCCTGGTTGTTTAATTGCTACTGGGTAGATTTTGCTGAGGTTTTCGACAATAACAATAGACATATAGGAAACAGAACAGGGAGTAGGGAGTAGGGAGTAGGGAGTAGGGAGTAGGGAGTAGGGAGTAGGGAGTCGGGAGTCGGGAGTAGAATAGCTTAGGTTAAAAGCCAACTATTCTACTCCCGA
>NZ_JAAHFV010000009.1:0-96397 GCF_010672755.1 Moorena sp. SIO1F2 | reverse complement strand
TATTACCCATTACCCATTACCCATTACCCATTACCCATTACCCATTACCCATTACCCATTACCCATTACCCATTACCTACTATAGCGCTAGTTGATCTAATCATTGAAGTTAAATAATGCTTCGGGAGACCGGTAGCTGGGGGGATTCCGCAGATCTAAATCTAAATTTAGAAATTTTATAATCAATTGAGACGATCAGCATCAGCCAAAGGATTCCAGACTTAATGCTCATGGTGAGGGGCGTTACGTACCTTCCTGATTGTATAGGGCAAAACCCCTACCAGCAGAGCAAAGGCTTCATCTGGCAGTTGGGCAATAGTGTTGGCATCAAAACCAAATCCCTCAAACTGTTCAAGAATCTGTTGGGTTCGTTGTATAGGACTTGGATATTCTGTAATTTGTTTAGTCAGTCGAATCCATTGCCGCCGAATCAAATAAGCACGCCGTCGCTCTTCAGCTGATTCTGGAGAAACCAATGATAGATTGCCCACTGGGACTACTCCCTGACAATCAAGATCAAATATTCCTCCTACAGCCGAACCTGGTCCTGCGAATTCTGCATGGTAGTGCTTATATATGATTAGGCCATTGCGACGCCTACTATTAACAATTAACAATTGTTTATCCCGAAATTGCGAGAGAATTTCTGATGGCTGTGAGTCTCTCATCTGATTCTTGCAGAGGTTCAGGCTTTCCTGGTTCATGCCACTTAGGGGTTGAGGATTGGCGAGACCCTGGTTGTGAGCAACCACCTCCTTTGGGTAAAGAGCTATCTGGTAATAGTGTTGGTATTCACTCTCCATCTGAAACTATATGGCGTAATATCTTAGAGCAGGTAAGCACCCAAGCTAAAAGCCCCGATCCGCTTTCCTTAAAATAGCTGTAAATTTTTGAAAATACACAAAACGGAGAGTCAAGTCTTGTTCAACTACCATTTCCAACTATAAACTTGGGTTTAACCTAAGTTACTAGTTATCAAAAAACACCTCAAAATGGCTTCAAGACACCAAAACTTTGTATGGCTAGATCCTAAATTATAGATTATTGGTATCAATAGCTACAATTTATTGGTATAAAGCAACTTTTGTGGTTTACTAGGGTAGATCTCATGGGATTTACAAGTAGACCGTAGCACAAATAAACTAAATTTCGATCCGGGCAAGGTCTTCAAAAACCAATTTTCTTGAAAACTTTATCAATAACCCCATTTTTGTTCTGTTACAAAAAAGATACTCTGCTACAGATAGTCAGCAGCCAAAATGTTGTATTACATATTTTGTTTGTTTTGTCAATGTGATAAATCACCAAATGTATGTGTTATTGGTCAGCTTGATAACTCCATTATGACGAAATTCAGCCTACTAAGACAGACTCTGACCCGGTGAACTAAGACCAGCAGGATTAATCTGCTTGTGTAAGAGCAAGCGTTTGGGAAGCCTAAGCAATCCTCCGGTATAGCTTGGTTCTACCCGATGCAGTTCATATCCCCTCTTGAGATAAAGTTGCCTGGCCTGATAATTGTTTTCCAAAACATGCAAGTAGAGGTCTTGAAAGCCCCATTCTAGGGCAGTTTGCTCACAAGCCAAGAGCAAATTTTCTCCGACTCCTTGCCGCCGACAAGACTTTCTGACAGCCAGATTGGAGAGGTAAAGATGTTGGCAGTTGGGCTTTGGCCAGCAATAGCGAGAACGGAGTGTTAGCTCTACAGTACCAGCTAGCATCTCACTGGTACCAGCAGAACCGGAAACGGTAGTGACGGCGACTAAACACAGGTAATGGGGTAAACTAGATCGCAGTCTGTGGCGCAAATCTTCGTAAATACCCAGTCTTAATAGAGGGTGAACCCAGCTGATCAGCCCTTTTTGAGGGTGAAAGCTATCTGCAAGAATATCTGCTAGAGTGCTGATATCCTCAAATTGAGCATCACGTATAGTGACTTGAGATATACCACCAGCCAAGGTATCTTGACCAGTAGGGACAGATTTATGAAGGGTTAAGAAAGAAAAGCAGGAATCCACAACTACAAAATTATTTGGGAATGGTAAACTCTAACTAAAGTATGTAGACTATACGCCGAAGGGGTTCTAATTTACCCCTTAGCTTCCCGTAGATTGAAGGGAGCAGAAGGTATATGGCTAAGCACTTTGAATCAGGTATGAGCAATTGAGCTCGAAACTATTTACCCCATTTCAGGTCAGGTAAATAGTAAGGTAAATAGGAGACATTAAACGTTATACTTAATAATTAATACCTTTTTGACCAGTTTGAGCAAAATCGGCTCAGGGATTAGCTTAAGTCATTCCCGACCACCTTCAACTATAAAGTCTTCAACGTCAGGTAGTTGACATTATTCTATCGCTATTGAAACATGACGAATCATAAGACTGACTGGACCCCAATCATTAAGAAATTTGTTGCGATAGTAGGCAAAAATGGTGTGGTTCAACGTCGTGAAGAATTGCTGACCTATGAATGTGATGGTCTTGCCAGCTATCGTAAACGACCAGCGGTAGTAGTGCTACCACGCACTACCGAACAAGTTTCAGAGGTGCTTAAGATATGCGATCGCTATTCTATCCCTTGGGTGGCACGGGGGGCTGGCACAGGATTATCCGGTGGTGCTCTACCTATAGAAGATGGTGTGTTGATTGTCACTGCCCTCATGAAGGGTATCCTGGACATTGACCTGGAAAATCAGCGAATCGTAGTACAACCGGGCTTAATCAACAACTGGGTGACCCAAGCAGTCAGTGGTGCGGGTTTCTATTATGCCCCTGATCCCTCCAGTCAAATTATTTGTTCCATTGGTGGCAATGTGGCTGAGAACTCTGGTGGTGTCCATTGCCTCAAATATGGCGTGACCACTAATCACGTCATGGGATTAAAATTGGTTCTTCCGGACGGTTCAATCGTGGATGTAGGGGGATCAGTTCAAGAAATGCCTGGTTACGACCTAACCGGCTTATTTGTTGGTTCCGAAGGCACCTTGGGGATCGCTACAGAAATTACGCTGCGCATCCTCAAGAGACCAGAATCAATTTGTGTCCTCCTAGCGGACTTTACTAGCATTGAAGCTGCTGGTACTGCGGTTACTGACATTATTGGTGCTGGGATCATTCCTGCGGGCATGGAAATGATGGATAATCTCAGCATCAATGCGGTAGAGGACATAGTGGCAACAGGTTGTTATCCGAGGGATGCTGGAGCAATATTGCTCGTAGAACTGGATGGCTTAAAGGTAGAAGTGGACACTAATAAACAGCGGGTTGCCCAACTGTGTAAACAGAATGGGGCAAGAAATATCACTACGGCTAGTGACGAAGAAACCCGCCTGAAATTATGGAAAGGTCGCAAGGCTGCTTTTGCTGCGGCAGGGAAGATCAGTCCCAATTATTTCGTCCAAGATGGGGTGATTCCTCGCACTGAGTTAGCCGGGGTTTTGAGGGAGATTGAGGCATTAAGCGAGAAATCTGGGTACACAATAGCTAACGTATTCCATGCGGGTGATGGAAATCTACACCCCCTAATCTTGTACGATGAAAAGGTGCCTGGGGCATTAGAAGAGGTAGAAAATGTTGGTGGCGAAATCCTCAAACTCTGTGTGAAAGCAGGGGGTAGTATATCTGGGGAACATGGGATTGGTGCGGATAAGAACTGTTTTATGCCAGACATGTTCACGTATACGGACTTGGAAACCATGAAATGGGTTAATCAGGTATTCAATCCCAAGGGTTTAGCCAATCCAGGCAAGGTATTTCCGACACCCCGGACTTGTGGAGAGGCAGCAAATGCCAGAAAAATCAAGGAATTTGAGTCTATCGAGCGTTTTTAAACCAAGTTTTGTGAGTTCGACATGAGCCTTCGTTCCTTATCCAGGACTCAGGAGCTTCGAGTTAGGTTGAGATTAGGCAAAAAAATTACCTTTTGCCTTTTGCCTTTTGCCTTTTGCGGTTCCCAGTCAGTCGCTGATTTTCTTGCCAAGCCACAAAGGCAATTCCCCACAAAAAACTCAAACTGACGACTAATCCTGAAGGATTACCAAGACTTAGTAACAGCAAGACGAAAAAAAAACTACCAAGTTGAGCCGTTTGCTGGAGTAGGGAATTCAACCCAGCTTTGGCTTCCTGCTCCAATGTAAGTTTGTTACGGCTTAACTTCATTCTAAAACCAACAAGGAAAATACCTCAACCGATTGAAAAATGTTATAATTAAAAGTTTAATGAGATTATAAATTATTAAAATGTGTCCACAAACGACCAATTATGCGACCAGGAATCAGGATCCAGACCAAAAAATTAGCGGCACCGATGATTAAGCTGCCATAAAATTGGACACCAATGGCACTCTCCATACAAACACTAAAATCTAAGAAGGTGTTGGAGAGAATTAACTGCCCGATTAAACTAGGAATGTAGAGGATTACAAGCAGAGCGATCGCATCCTGAAAGCTCAGGTATACACTTCTCCACATATCCCCTAGTAAAGCTTTACCAAGCTTATCGACAGAAGTCCATATATGTTGCATCAGATTTCTTGGAAGCACAAATGTGATCTGGCCGGTTTTGACACTAAGCCAGTATTCATTTCCACCGAACCGAGATCCGGATACTGATGTATGGTGGTTTGTTGAAGGTTGATCAAGGGCGAGGTACTTCACCCCCTTGAAAACTGCTAAAGGTTTGCGCCTCCTAGGCCGCGAGCAATCCCTCCCGGCCTAGGGTCGCACCTTAGGGTATGATGCCCTGTTGCGGTTCGGTGTCGGCTGGATTAATCTAGAAGCATCATTTCCCGGTAGTCTAGATGTCTACTAAATCGAAAATTCATCCGAGATCTACCCAAGTCAGTGACTGGTCAATTGAGCAGTTGCCCGGATTAAGTATTCAAGATCAATCAAAACTCAAAGCATTGGGGATTACCACCACTAGGGAGTTGCTCGAAAAGGCAAGCACTGGCCAAGCTAAACAAGCGCTAGCTAACCAGTTAAAGGTTAAGACTCAGTACGTCAATAAATGGGTCGCCCTAGCAGATTTAGCCCGTATCCCTAGCATTGGCTGCCAATATTGTGGACTAGTGTTACATGCAGGAATATGCTCTTTAACCCAACTAGCCCAGACTCCCCCTCACCGCTTGCACCAAAATATATTACGCCTACAGGTAGCAACCATGCAGCGCCGAGACCTTTGTCCTGGTGTTGATCAGGTGGCACGATGGACTAAACAAGCACGAGATTTAGTTCGTCATTGGTAATTTGTTGATTGTTAATTGTTAATTGGCATTTTCAATTTGTGATTTTCAGGGATTCCTACTCTATTCCTTCACCAACACTCCATTGAGGAAAATATCAGCAATGCCTTCTGCCATTTCTTGAATCTCTTTGGGGGAGGCATCTGAATCGAGGATGGTATTGTGACTGAAACCAGCAACGGCAAACATGCCCAAGAACACCTGAGCCAAAATATTAGGGTTCATAGGGCGATAAATGCCTCGCTCAATGGCGGTTTCAAAAAAGGCTTCAGCCACATCCGTCATTTTAATAATTACTTCTGACTGAATGCGATCGCGCAATTCTGGGTGGAATTGGGCTTCCATAAAGCATACTCGCATCAGATCCGCATTCTCACCCATACGCATCATTCGCCGCCGCATCATCTGTGCTACTGCTTTATAGCTGCCCATTTCACTGAGTTCCGTGAGCAAATCGGTGAGAATGTCTACCCAACCCTGGGTGGCGACTTCTATCAGAATTGCCTTTTTGTTTTCAAAATGACGAAATAGGGTACCTTCAGCGACCCCAGCAGTACTGGCTAACTCCCTGGTGGTTGTCCCGTTATAACCTCGACTGGCAAACAAACGTCGTGCTGCTCTCAGGATACGTTGCCTGGTCTCTGTCTCTGACTGAGTTGGCTGATTTATTATTCCCATGGGTGTCAAAATGAAACTTGTAGCGCTATTGTCCAACACTTCACCCCATAATTGCCAAATTTGAGACGGAGTTGGCTTGAGCTTTTAGTAGTAAGTCATGGTGATCATGCCTTGATTGTGACACACTTGATGAAGAGACGCTAGCTTATTAGTTGTTAACCTCGCGCCCCTTAAAGGCGGTCCCACTACATCCCCCCCTTAAAAGCGGTGGGCGTTGTAGGAGGTTTCTGTAAGTTTGTTACTGCCACCCTTGTATGACTAAACAGAATGGATTGGTCGTGTTTCTCCAGCGTGTTGCGGATCACTTAAGACCACTTCGGTGCTTATTCAAGACAGGATCTATCAAGTCCCTATCGATTTTATCTTATCTGGGGGCAGCAATCCTAATCTGGGGAACATGCTCGACTATCGCATTAGCCCGTACTGAAACCCCAGCATCACCCTCAACCTCAATCCAACCCTATCTAGACCGGGTGATCGAACGGGTAACTGAGTTTACCCTGGATAATGGCATGAAGTTCATTGTCCTAGAAAACCACGAAGCACCAGTAGTTTCTCTTTTTACTTATGCCGATGTAGGGGGTGTGGATGAACCGGATGGCAAAACCGGTGTGGCTCACTTCTTAGAACATTTAGCGTTTAAAGGTACCACCCGGATTGGTACTACCAACTATGAGGCAGAAAAAATTCTGCTAGACAAGTTGGACGAGTTGAAGAAACAAATTAAAGAATATCAAGCCACTGGGAATGAGGCAGAGGTGGCTAAGTTACAGGAAGAGTTTGCCGAAGTCGAAGCTGAGGCGGCTAAGTATGTCCAGCAAAATGAGTTGGGTCAGATTATTGAGCAATCAGGAGGCGTGGGCTTGAATGCGGCAACGTCTACGGATTATACGGTGTACTTCTACAGCTTGCCATCAAACAAATTAGAGCTGTGGATGTCCCTAGAGTCAGAACGCTTCCTTGAGCCGGTATTTCGAGAATTTTATAAGGAACAAGAGGTAATCCTCGAAGAGCGTCGTTTGCGCACTGATAACTCTCCGATCGGTCAAATGATTGAGGCGTTCTTGGATACTGCCTATACCAAGCACCCTTATCGGCGTCCGGTGATTGGCTACAACAAAGACATTCGCAATCTTACTCGCCAAGATGTTCAGGAGTTTTTTGACACTTACTATAGTCCGAATAACTTAACTGTAGCTATTGCGGGAGATGTGGATCCAAAGCAGGTGAAACGGCTAGCTAAAGTCTACTTTGGACGCTACAACCATCAAAAGGAAATTCCTAAAGTCACTACGGTAGAACCACCACAGTCCGAAACCAAGGAAGTTACCTTGAAATTACCCTCCCAACCCTGGTATTTGGAAGGATACCATCGACCAGGGATTACCCATCCTGACCATGTGGTTTATGAAATTATGGGCAATTTGCTGAGTGATGGTCGAACCTCTCGCCTGTATAAGTCTCTGGTAGAAGGGAAACAAGTAGCCCTATCGGCGGCAGGGTTTAGTGGCTTTCCTGGTGATAAATATCCTAATTTAATGTTGTTCTATGCCCTAACTGCACCAGGACACACGGTGGAAGAGGTGGCAAGTGCATTGGCAGAAGACATTGAAAAGCTCAAAACTGAACTAGTTTCACCCCAAGAATTGGAACGGGTAAAAACTCAGGCAAGGGCTAGCCTATTGCGATCGCTTGATTCCAATATGGGTATGGCCAGAAATTTGGCAACCTATGAGGTCAAAACAGGTGATTGGCGTAACTTGTTAAAGGAAATAGAAGATATAGAGGCAGTGAGTGCAGCAGACATTCAGCGGGTGGCTCAGGCAACCTTTCGACCAGAAAACCGCACGATTGGACGGATTTTACCAAGTCAGTAACTCAACGGTTCAAGGTTGTCGGTCAGAATGCAGAATGTAGAATGCAGAATGTAGAATTCCAAATTCGCTCATTATACATTCTACATTCTTAATTCAAAAATGTTGTTCGCCTTTGGCGAACAACTGGTTAACCTTCAACCTTCAACCAGATAACCTTGGCCAAAAGGCCACGCTACGCGAAAAACCTGGTAACCACCAACTATTGATCGCATTACCCATGACTAATGACCAATGACCAATCTAAAATCGAAAAGCCAAAATCCCAAATACCTGAGATGGATCGGGCTACTGGTAGTGACAATGCTAGTGGTAGTGCTTGTGTCTCGTCTACCAGCAATAGCTGATACCCCACGCCATTACGATGAATTAGACTTTGACCCGTTACCACCAATTCAGCTACCGGACTACACTCGCTATCAGTTAGACAATGGGATGGTGGTCTATTTGATGGAAGAACATCAACTGCCTTTGGTGAGTGGTACCGCAATGATTCGCACCGGCGATCGCCTTGAGCCTGCTGACAAAATTGGCTTAGCGACTATGGCGGGAGTTGTGATGCGTACTGGGGGTACCACTGAACACTCAGGCAATGAGTTAAATGTGCTCTTAGAAGAAAAGGCAGCTTCGGTGGAAACTAGTATTGACACTAGTTCTGGCAGTGCGAGTTTTAGTGCTTTGAGCGAAGATTTGGACTTGGTCTTTGATTTGTTTGCTGAAGTTATTCAAAAGCCCGCCTTTGCTAAAGCTAAGCTGGCCCTAGCTAAACAGCAACTAGCGGGACAAATTGCCCGCCGCAATGATGATCCTGGTGATATTGCTTCTCGTGAATTTAGGAAACTGATCTACGGTGACACTAGCCCCTATGCCCGCACGATAGAGTATGAGCATCTAGACAATATCTCTCGTAATGATTTAATCACTTTCTCACAGAGGTATGTGTATCCAGAAAATATGATACTGGGTATTGTGGGGGATTTTGACTCCGAAAAAATGCGATCGCTAATTGAGGAGAAATTTGGTAGCTGGAAATCTGCCTCTGCGCCAGCACAGCCAAACGTTCCACAAGCATCCCAGGCTCAGTTAGGGGGTATATTTTTTGTGGATCAACCTCAACTGACCCAAAGTAATATTCAAATGGGACATATCGGGGGCAAACTCAATAGCCCTGACTACGCCACCCTTTCTGTGTTAAATGAGGTGATGAATGGATTTGGGGGCAGACTATTTAACGAAGTGCGATCGCGTCAAGGTCTAGCTTACTCGGTCTACGGGGTTTGGAGTGTTCGCTATGACTATCCGGGTTTGTTTATTGCTGGGGGACAAACTCGCTCTGAAACCACGGTACCCTTTATTAAATCTGTTCTAGATGAAATCCAGAAATTGCGCACTAGTCCGATTAGCTCAGAAGAATTGGCTAAGGCAAAAGAAAGCGTTCTCAACTCCTTTGTGTTTAATTTCCAGAAGCCAGAGCAAACCCTATCTCGGCTGATGCGCTATGAATACTACGGCTACCCAGAGGATTTCATCTTCCGTTATCAAAAGGGAGTCACAGCTACTACGATTGATGATATACAGCGGGTTGCTGAAAAGTATCTCAAACCTGATCAGATTGTTACCGTAGTTGTGGGCAATGCTTCCCAAATCGAACCAGCCCTGACTAGCCTTTCCCAGGACGTCACCGTGTTAGATATTACGATTCCAAAACCAAAAAACAGTTAGTTAATCAATGGCAAATTGTTAATGGTTAATGGTTAATTAAGAAAAAATCCGAAAAAATCGATTCACCATTTGCCACATACAATTTGCCCTTTGCTATTCTCAATGCGCATTCTATTCCTACATCCCAATTTCCCTGCCCAGTTTCGCCACATAGCAACTGCTTTAGCTAAAGATAACCGCAACCAGGTTGTCTTTGGAACCAGGCGCAAGGAAGGGCAACTGCCTGGAGTTGTCAAAGCTCTTTACAATAACTCTAGGGAAGTACGTCCAGAAACTCACCACTATGTTAGACCCTTAGAAAATGCCGTACTTCAGGGTCAAGCTGTCTATCGTTTAGCCAATCAGCTCAAGGCTAAGGGATTTGTTCCTGATGTGGTCTATGGTCATTCGGGTTGGGGCCCAACGTTATTTATTAAAGACGCTTTCCCCCAAGCCAGATTACTGTGCTACTTCGAGTGGTTTTATCATGCCCATGGCACAGATGCTGATTTTGATCTATCCGAGCCCTTAAACGCTGATGATGAAGCCCGGATTCGGATGAAAAATGCCCCGATTTTGTTAGACCTAGCCAGTTGCGATCGCGGATTGTCTCCCACTTACTGGCAGCGCCAGCAATTTCCAGCGGACTTCCACAGCAGAATTACCGTGCGTCATGATGGGGTGGACACCGAGTTCTTTAAACCCAATCCAGGGGCAAAGTTAGTACTAAAACAGATAAACTTAGATTTGTCTGAGGTGGAAGAACTAGTCACTTATGTGGCACGGGGCATGGAACCTTATCGAGGTTTTCCCCAATTGATCGAAGCAATCGGTATCCTTCAGCAGCGACGTCCTAAGTGTCATGCTGTGATTGTCGGGGAAAATCGGGTGGCTTATGGTAAAACCCTACCTGATGGTAAAACTTACAAAGACTTGATGTTAGAAAAAGTACCCCTTGACCTAGACAGAGTCCACTTTACTGGTTTACTTCCTTACTCAGAATACTTACAAGTTCTTCAAGCTTCCTCTGTTCATATTTATCTTACCCGTCCTTTTGTTCTGTCTTGGTCGATGCTAGAATCCCTTTCTACAGGTTGTTTGGTAGTAGCGTCTGATACTCCCCCAGTGACAGAGGTGATTGAAGATGGGATTAATGGTTTGTTAGTAGACTTTTTCTCGCCAGAGGAAATCGCCGATCGGGTTGAGGAAGCTCTCGACCATCCAGAACAGATGGCTGCTATTCGCGCTAAGGCCAGGGAAACTATTCAACAGGGTTATGATTTAAATCAGTTATTATCCCAGCATTTACAGTGGATACGAGAAAGTCAGTTTAAGGTTGAAGGTTGAAGGTTAAAGGTTAAAGGTTAGAAGGTTGTTCGCGAAGCGTGGCCAATAGGCCAAGGTTAGAAGGTTGAAGGTTTAAGGTTAGAAGGTTTAAGGTTAGAAGGTTTAAGGTTAGAAGGTTGAAGACTCTCAACGACCCAGCTTCTGACGCACACGAGCTACAAACATATCCACTTCTGGTAACTTCAACTGAGTTGCTAACAAACCAAACACACCTAAGCCTACCAATCCAGCTAAACTCAATTGCAGCAACTGCACCCAAATAATACTGGTTTCTAATACTTGCTCACACCCCCAACTGACTCCCCAACTTGCGGCACCAGCGATTACACTACTCACTGCTAAACCTAGAATTGGCAACATCCACTCTTGCCAAGGTAAGCCATTTAGCCTGCGGTTTAATAGCCATAACAGCACTACCATGGAAAAGGCATTCACACCAATGGTGGCAAATACGATACCGGGTGTGCCAAAGGCATCGATTAGAAAATAATCTAGTACAGCATTGAGAATAATATTAATCACACTCAGACGAAAGGGTGTCTGTCCATCTCCTAAACCATAAAATACCCGCACTAGCACATCCCGTCCCAAGTAGACAAACATGCCCATCCCATAAGCCATGAGCACTGATGCTACTAACCGAGAGGCATTAGCATCAAAGGCTTGACGCTGATACACTACCTGCACGATGGGCATGGCTAAGGTCACCATCAATGCACTTAACGGTAACATTGTCAAGGCAGTGAGCAGAATTCCCTGGCGAATCCGTTGCTTGAGTTCTGGCCAATTTTCGGGAGCGGCTAGTCGGGAAAATACTGGCAGTAGGGGCACTAGAATGACATTGGAGATAATACCTAGGGGGGTATTCACTAAAAGATTGGCATAGTTTAAGCTAGCAGCAGCGGCATCGGCTTGGGGCAGAAAGGAGGCAAAGAATAAGTCGGTGTAGACATTAATATGCAGCATCCCAGAGGAAAAGGTTGCAGGAGCCATGACCTGCATCACGTCTTTGACTCCAGGGATACCCCAGTTAAATCGTAGGCGTATTTTACCTAGGCCACTGCGCCACTGAGCGATTTGCTGCACTACCCATTGAAGAGTTGCTCCAGCAAGGGTACCCCCAGCTAAGACAATCCCACCGATCATGGCAAATTCGGGATTACTAATTTCTTTGCCCAATTGTAGGGCTAATATTCCTAAGCCAACAATGACGGTGATGCTGGAAAATAAGGGACTGACGGCGGGTAGCCAGTATTGATCGCTAGCATTGAGGGTACCAAAGCCAATGCCAATTAATCCGGCTAGCACTGCCATGGGTGCCATAATCTGTAATTGCCGGATTGCGATCGCTCTAACTTGTAAGCCTTCTGGAGTATCCTGAAACCCTGGTGCTAGAACATCAATTAAGACCGGAGCAAATAGCACTAGAGCAATGGTTACGAGGAACAGGATGCAAGCTACTAAGGTAGTTACTGTTTCCACCAGCCGTGGGGCTTCTGATTTATCTCGTTTAGCGAGAACACTAACTAAGGCGCTATGAAACGGTCCGTTAATGCCACCGAGGAGGATTAATAAAAAGCCAGGGATAACGTAAGCATAGCTGTAGGCGTTGATAACTGGACCAACTCCAAAGGCTGCTGCCATGGCTTGTTGGCGGACTAAGCCAAATACTTTACTAATAATGGTGGCTACTGCGACAATCCCGGCAATGCCAGCTAGGGAACGAGTGGTTTTCTGGTTTTCAGACACAAATCGTTAATAGAATCAATAGTTAACGTGCTTATTTTAAGGGATTCCTTGTTGTTGACCCTTGACAGTTGACGGTTGCTAGGGTGTAGCAGCTAGTGTGGTTTTATCTAAGTGCCTTTCAGGGTGTTATCACCCTAGTAAAAAGGTTTGTTATTCCTTTAGATTAAACCATGACTACAGAATTTTTTTATGCTAATTTACTCCTTTTAGAAAACTTTATCGATATTACTGACTCTCGGAATTTTAAATCAGTTCCCAGGGATTGGTATGTGGTGATTAGCGATATTATTGGTTCGACTCAAGCTATCGAATCAGGACGCTACAAAGAGGTTAACCTATTAGGAGCCTGCTCCATTGTCGCTGTTTTAAATATAGCAGGTAATTTAGACATTCCTTTTGTGTTTGGGGGAGATGGAGCAACTCTGTTGATTCCTCCTTCTCTGTTTGCCCCTGCTCGGGAAGCGTTGTTAGCCACTAGTCAGCTAGCCAGGGAAGAATTTGGGATGGAATTGCGGGTGGGTGCAGTACCTATGTCTGATGTCAGAGTAAATGATTATGATGTTAAATTAGCGAAGCTCAAGGTATCTGAAAATTATTATCAGGCTATATTTACTGGAGATGGTTTGAGTTATGCTACTGAATTGATTAAACATCCAAATACGAGTAACCTCTACCTTTACCAAAACCCTACTGATAATGCTAAAGCTGATTTTTCTAATTTAGAGTGTCGCTGGCAAGACATTCCAAGTAAATATGGTGAAACGATCAGCTTGATTGTTAAAGCAACGTCTAATCAAGGAGATTTAGCTAATTTAACTTATCGAAAAATTATTGAAAAAATTGACACTATATATGGAAGTGAAGAGCTTTTAAATCCAGTTGCTAAAAACTATTTAAATCTAGGGTTTAGTTATCATAAATTAAGTGCTGAAACTCGGCTGTGCGCCCAGTCGAGTAAGCTAAGCCATAGGATGCTCTATTTTTTAAAAATCTGGTTTGAGAATTTCTTGGGCTGGTTGTTGATGAGGTTGAAAGTGAAATTTCCAGATGGAGACTGGGGAGCCTATAAACGAAATGCGATCGCAGCAACAGATTACAGAAAGTTTGATGATATGTTACGCATGGTGATTGCTGGCAATGAAGCACAACGAAAACAATTAACAGACTATTTAGAAAAGAATTATAAACAAGGTAAATTAGTGTATGGTCTGCATATTTCAGACCGAGCACTGATGACCTGTCTGGTATTTGAGCGCCATGGACGCCAAGTACATTTTGTGGATGGTGCAGACGGAGGCTACGCCGTAGCGGCGAAAGATATGAAGGATAGACTTAAGGAGAATGCTACTGATAGCAAATCCGCTTTTAGAACACCCGTTAATCCAGATGACTAGCCATCAATACAAGTTAGGATAAATCAGATAAATCAGACTAGCATAAGGCAATAGCTATAGCGCTGCGCTAGTTACCTACTCCCTACTCCCTACTCCCTACTCCCTGTTCCCTGTTCCCTGTTCCCTGTTCCCTTTGCTATAGGCTGACAGCCAACAGCCGTCAGCTGTCAGCTGTCAGCCTATAGCAAAGATACATACACGACGCTCTTCCGTTCTAAGACTTGAGAAAACTGATAAAATGCCCAAGTCATCATTGCTCTAGCTGTCTTGTTTTTTAGCTTTCGTTTCTTTTTGACAACCATCTGTGATGTCTCAAACGTAGGAAGAACGATTAGATCGTAATTCTTTGCCAAAAAAGAAGCTACTTGCTTGTGCAGTTCAGTTCTCAGATTTTTAATCTTAGTCCTAAGTCTTTCCATCGCTACTTTTAATTTGTAGCGTCGATGCTTAAGAAGATGTCCCTTTGATTTATCGTGTTCACTTTTCAGCTTATCTAAATGTGAACAAAGTTTAGCTATCCTCTGAAAGTCATTATTACCAAATTCTCAGAAATCACTTCCATCAAACCCAGTCATAAAAGTCCTAACTCCAGGATCTAGAGCCATTATTTTTTTCGTACAAATAGGTTCAATATTAAATTCAACTGGAAAATGGGCAAACCACCTTCCTTTGTTGTAAGTGAGTTCCGTGGAGCCATCGGTTAATATACAGTGATTATGTCCTTTGAAGTCAGGTCTAGGTAAATGTTTGGTAGTGGAGACCATCCACCTTCCGGCTTTATAAGCGGTAGGATCGAATTGGATCGTTTGTCTCTGATTTCGCACACTACGAAACTTAGCTAACTTTAAACCAGCTTGTGGATTTGGTTGACGCTTTTTCCCTTTACCAATAAACTTTGGTTGTCGTGGGGTTTCTTTCCAGGCTGTATAAGCTTCCATTGAAGCGTTGTCTAGAATTTTAGAGACATTCAAGTCTTTACACCAATTAGGAATAAGCCCAGATTGTTTTAGCCAAGTCCTAAAACCATGTTTTCCTCCTTTTTTGCCTACTTTTGTGTACCCCTGATTACTGTTTAGTTGTTCGATCGATATATTATAAACCTTACGAACGGCTGAGACCCATTTTTTCCATATATTCTCAAGTTCCTTGCTTGGGTAAACGCGGTAAGTCGTTGTCTTCAATGATTTTCTTTTTGTATTTCCTGAGTCCGTAAAGTCTACAACTGAAGACGTGGATGACTGCAAGAACATCTTCAACCATTTCTTGTTCTGGGCTGAGGTTCTTTTCGTCGAGAACCAATATTTTAGTTTGGAATTTAGAGCACAACCATGAGATAAGATCGAACCCAAAACGACAAAGCCTATCTTTGTGGGCAACGACAATATACTTGCAAGTACCGTTGAGAACTCTGTCCAGTAAGGATTGAAGACCTTTTCGTTTGAAATTAAGTCCACTTCCGACGTCTTTGATAATTTCCGCTTTTGGGTAACGAGACTTAAGAAACTGTACTTGTTGCTCAAGATCGTTTTTTTGAGAGCGGCTTGAAACTCTGGCATACAAGATAGTGGCTCTGTCACCTCTATCTGTTTTCTTGGTTGGAATAGAGACGACTGAATCCAGGTCATATCGTCTTTGTCCTCCTGGGGTCTTGATTCCTTGGATCTTTCCTTCTTCAAGCCATCTTTCAAGTGTTCTGGTACTAACCCCGAGTCTAATTGAGGCAACTCTGGGTGGAACGTAGTTAACTGATTCATCCATTGATGTCTTGATTAGCTATGTCTATAACTTAAGGCAACATGTCAGTAAATGTCAAGGATGTCGGGAAAAAGTCAAACTAGGATCGTGCTCCTCCTCAACACCCGTGAATTCATTACATCGAACTGAGGCGAGATCAAATCCTTAGCCCAAGGGTATCTTAGAGGAAGATAGGGACAAACTACTAGAAACCTCATGGCATCTATTCCTAATCCAACTCTGGCAGCTGGTCTAGAAGCTCTGAAACAGGGCAATTACCAGGATGCGATCGCACACTTAGAAGGTGTCTGTGAGATGGAGTTGGATGACTCCATTGTGACGGAAGCCTCTCAATCCCTAGTGCAGGCTTATCCTAAGCATGGTCAGCCAGAAAAAGCGTACGCACTTTGCCAACACCTGAGGGAACACCCTGACCCCCAGATACAGGAATGGGCAGCGAAAACTGAGGCTGAGTTAATTACCAAGTATCCTGTTGCTGCTAAATCCCCTGCTAATGCCACAGGGTTTACCCCCCTAGAGGATCAGGGGTCTAGCCCACTGAAACTGAGCCGTAAACCAAACCAGACTGCTTCATCTTCTTCCCTATTACCAGTTCCCTACTCTCCCCCTGATATTCCCACCCTCTACACTCCTCGTCCTCGATGGCGCAACTGTGGACGAGCACAGCATTGGCATCCCCTGAAATCTCCCAAGATGAAACGGTTGTGGTTAGTAGCAATTGTCGTTGCGATCGCATTTTTCTGGCTACTGCGCTCAAGCGTCGAATTCGCCATGGAAACCATCAATTCCATCTTGGTAGAGTTACCGTGGTTCCAACCCTTCCAATTGTTATACCGTGACCCAACTCTAGCCCTAGGAATTACCATAGCAATCCTATTTATCCTATCGCCCTGGTTAATGGATGGATTGCTAAAACAGTTTCATGGTCTTGAACCCTTATCCCTAACTCAACTAGCTTCCCGCCATCCAGAATCCGCTAAAGTCATCCAAAAGGTTTGCCGCAAACGACGTCTGCCCTTACCGAGCTTAAAAGTCTTACCCACAGACGCCACCGTAGCCCTGACCTATGGTAACTTACCTCGCACTGCTCGCATTGTAGTTAGTCAGGGATTATTAGACCAGCTCAAAGATGATGAAATTGCCAACATCTACGCCGGTCAGCTAGGACATATTATCAATCGGGATTTTATGTTGATGTCCCTAGGGGTACTAATTATTCAAATCCCTTACACCATCTATTGGCAAATCCCTCAGTGGGCTCAGAAGCTAAAGGAATTACTGCTCGTTAAATTACCTGGTGCTAGGGGATGGTTAAGCGCAATTCTTTTAGGAATTACCGGTACTGTTGCTTCCCTCAGTTACAGCATTTACTGGGTATTGAGCTTACCGTTGCTATGGTTATCTAGAGCTAGAGTTTACTATAGCGATCGCATCGCCATCTCAACCACAGGTAATCCCAATGGCTTGACCCGCGCCTTACTAAAAATTGCCCTAGGGATAAGCGAAGACATCCAAATTTCCGGCCAAACCAGTGGGCTATTAGAAAGCTTTGATGTCTTACTCCCCGTCGGTTATCAGCAAGCCATGGTTATCGGTAGTTTTTCCCCCACTACCCCCTTTGAAGACATCTTAAAATGGGACTGTACTAATCCCTACCGCTACTGGTTAATCATCAACTCTGCCCATCCCCTACTGGGAGAACGGTTACATTTACCTAAGCGCTATGCCCACTTTCTCAAGCTTCATGCCGAACTAGATTTACCAGCTTTAATTCCTGCCAGTCGCAATCGAGCTGAATTTTTCTCTAAACTCAGCAACAGTTACAAAGCCTTACCCCTGCTACAAAGTACCCTAATTTTTGGAGTAATAATGGGGGCAGCCCTAAGAGGGATACTTTGGATAATTGGTAAACTGTCTGACCTCTTCGACATTTGGCAGTTAATTTGGCTACATAATGCCAATTCCTTTATCGATGCTTGTATCTTAATTGCCTTTAGTATCAGTGTCTTTCTCTGGATTAATAATTACTTTCCCGACCTCAAACCTACTAATATCGGTACTGACCCCGACTTAGGAGATTATTTCGCTACTAACGCTACTCTACCTCCCGATAGTCGTCCTGTTCTCTTAAGCGGAAAACTATTAGGACGTTCGGGATTACGCAATTGGCTCGGACAAGATTTAATATTACAAACCTCAACAGGTTTAGTCAGACTAAATTACTGTTCCTATCTCGGACCACTAGGTAATATCCTACCTCAACCCACCCGTGTTAGTAATTTAGTTAACCAGACCGTGATTGTCACTGGTTGGTTTCGCCGGGGTGTTAATCCCTGGATTGATATTGAAACCATCAGTATCGAAGAAGATAAAGTAATTCGCAGCTACTATCCCATTTGGATTACCATCCTCGCCACAGTAGCAGCCCTATCCGGCGCTTATCTGATTTTCCAAGTGGGAGCATGAAATTATTACGAGGGAATCGGGAATCGGGAATCGGGAATCGGGAATCGGGAATCGGGAATCGGGAATCGGGAATCGGGAATCGGGAAGTTGAGATCAGCTCCCTGTTCCCTGTTCCCTGTTCCCTGTTCCCTTTTTAGTTCAATTCTATATTCACAACCCAAATCCAAACACTATAGTATGAAAAAACTGTTTCTGATTTTACCATTAGCTATTTTAACTTTTGGATGTATAGTTGTTAACAGCAAAGAAACCTCCTCACCCAATAGTTACACTCAATCTGTTGCCAGTGAAGTGTTAGGTAGTGGTTATCCGACTCAAGAAAAAAAGGAAATTATTGAACTTATTCGCCATACCATCAAACCCAGAACAAAACTGCCTCATCATACTCATACCGGCATGCAAATTGCACTAGTAGAGGCTGGCACGTTAACGTTTACTGTTGTGAAAGGAGAGGCTAAAGTAAGGAAAGCTAATGGCACAGAATTAATTATGCAAGCAGGGCAGACTACACAACTAACGGTTGGAGATTCTCTAGTTGAATCTAGCGGAATGGTTCATTATGGTGAAAACAAAACAAACAAACCAGTTATTCTTCTGTCCGCTTCTCTATTTGATGTTGACCAACCAAAAACTATTTTACTCGATCCAGAAAAATGAAGAATAAAGTGTAAGCGGTCAGCTGTCAGTGGTCAGCGGTCAGCCGTTGGCCTTGCTCGGAAGCTCCCGACTCCCGACTCCCGACTCCCGACTCCCGACTCCCGACTCCCGACTCCCGACTCCCGAAAAAAATATTAAGAAATGTTGCGTTATCTGTAAATATTCGTTACATTTATTTACATAACTGATTACCAGAGGACCACTACGTCCTTAAGACCTTGAGCTCACAGCCAGGGATAAAGGCACACTGTAAGCGTATTGGCCCTAGGTTTTCTCCTCCCAACACAGCAAGTATCACCAGCCCCTGTCAATGGCTGGTTTTTTTATATAGACTTCTTGCAGAAGTCGGGAACAGGGAACAGGGAACAGGGAACAGTGGATAAGAATTGACGCAAACACTATCAGAAAACTACTTTTGCAAGAGGTCTTATCTAGAAATTCTCCATTGAGTCTCTATTCCCGGCTCCCGACTCCCGATTCCCGACTCCCGATTCCCGATTCCCGATTCCCTCCAAAATTTGTTACAAAAGTTTTTAAATTATGTTATAATATTGGTTTTTTATGTTATCATAAAATTGCCCCAGACGTTAAACGTTAAACGGGAAGAGCCAGCCTGAAGATATTCCAGGCTGAAGGCTGGCTCTAGAACCCCTTATAACAGGAGATACATTAGATTATGTCCTATGCTGAACGCCTACATCCATGGGTGGTGGTGCGCCTATTGCCCAAGATGCAACGAGTAATTGTTGCTCGGTTCCGTAAACGATCCGATGCAGAGGGTCATATGCAGGCTCTGAAACGGCTAATGCCCGATGCTCAATTTGTGATTATCTTTGATATCGGAGAGCCGATCACTGAAGAAGATTCTTAAGATTATAGGGAGTCGGGAATCCGGAGTCGGGAGTAGGGAGTAGGGAGTAGGGAATCGGGAGTCGGGAGTCGGGAATCGGGATTAGGGGTAAGAAAATTGACTATACCTCATCAGTATGATCGAGCCTATACCAATTCTGGAAATTACTACTACACATTAATTTCATCTCCCCTCTCCCCACACTCCCCACACTTCCCACACTTCCCACACTTCCCACACTTCCCACACTCCCCACACTCTTGCCTCTTGCCTCTTGCCTCTCCCGAAAGAGATTATTCACGAATAAACTACCATAGCAATATATCCAGAGTACAAACAAGACACTACCACCATGCCGCGACTGAATCTGATCGCTTCTGATCAAGCTTCTGGAAATCAACAGGCTGCACCTATCGAAAGCCGTGATCACTTCGATGGGAATGGGAAAACAAAGCAGCCTCAATCTCAGCAGTCAGACCCCATGACCGGGGTAACATCAAACCAAATTGAGCTGGATTTGGAAGCAGTGAATCAGCAACTTGCTGAGGCTAGCCCTACCAAAATCGTAGAATGGGCAGCTGAAACTTTTGGTGATGGCTTAGTGATGAGTAGCAGCTTTGGGATCCAGTCAGCGGTCATGCTGCACTTGGTCACTACTGTGGTGCCAGATATACCAGTAATTTGGGTAGATACGGGCTACCTACCGGTGAAAACCTATCGATTTGCCCAGGAGTTGATCGAACGGCTCAACTTGAATGTAAAAGTGTACCAGTCTGCCATGAGTCCAGCACGGATGGAAGCGTTGTATGACAGACTCTGGGAAAAGAATGATGTAGAATCCCTCAACCGCTACGACCAAATCCGCAAGGTGGAACCGATGCAGCGGGCTTTGCGGGAACTGAACGCAACGGGATGGTTAGCAGGATTGCGCAAGCAACAGACTGACCACCGCAAGACGATGGGCTGGGTTAACAAGCAGGGAGATCAGCACAAGATTTTGCCAATTCTTAACTGGCACTCTAGGGATATATATCAGTATCTCACCGCTCATGACTTACCCTATCATCCCATGTTTGATGAGGGTTATACAACCGTCGGTGATTGGCATTCCAGCCGACCTTTATCCTTTGATGATCAGGATGAACGGGATACCCGTTTTCATGGCCTTAAGCAAGAGTGTGGTATACACTTGCCTGAAACTCCTGGTGAAGCGGCAAGTCTTGATTCTAGTTCGCTTTAATTTTAATAGGGAGTAGGGAGTAGGGAGTAGGGAGTAGGGAATTAGAATGCGATTGACCTTTGGTCACGCTACGCGATCGCTTACTATTCCGATAATGCTCCTAGAAATAATGCTGTAGAACTGGCATCTTGCCAGTTTGCTACTATCACAGATGCGATTGACCTTTGGTCACGCTACGCGAACGCATTCTATTCCGATAATGCCTCTACAACTAATCGGTAGAACTGGCATCTTGCCAGTTTGCTGGGGGCATCAGGCGTGGAACTGGCATCTTGCCAGTTTGCTACAGTCTAGAAATAATGCGATTGACCTTTGGTCACGCTACGCGAACGCATTCTATTCCGATAATGCCTCTACAACTAATCGGTAGAACTGGCATCTTGCCAGTTTGCTACTATCACAGATGCGATCGCATACTAGTTTATAGTGCCTCTACAATCATGCGATCGCTTACTATTCCGATAGTGCCTCTACAATCATGCGATCGCATACTAGTTCAATCGTGATAACCTTGGCCAAAAGGCCACGCTACGCGAACAACCAACTAACCTTCAACCTTCAACTTTCAACTTTCAACCTTCAACCTTCAACATGGTCAATTGGGATCCCTATCTAGAATCAATCCATAACACCTACGCCCAATGGTGGCAAGTTTATACCCTCACTGATGTCGAAGGCCGCAAACGCAAGCAGCAGCAACAGACCCCGATGCTGTTCAACTTTGACCTGATGGTGCAAACCATGAAGGAAGAAACTGAGCGCTTGCCTGTTCTAGAAGGATTGCGGAAGTATGCTACTGACCATGTCTTACTGGTGGGACGTCCCGGTTCCGGCAAATCCACTGCTTTAGTGCAATTGCTGGCAGATGAAGGGATACAAGGGAGAATTCCGGTGCTGGTGGAACTGCGATATTACCAGACATCGGTGCTGGAGTTAGTGCGGAATTTTCTGAAACGCCATGGTGTATGGCTCGACTCCACCGAGGAGATCGAAAGACTACTGTTTAAAGGGCAATTCTGGTTACTGATCGATGGCGTGAACGAGCTACCCTCAGAAGCAGCACGCCTAGATTTGACTCAGTTTCGGCAGGATTACCAGAAGACTACTCCCATGATTTTCACCACCAGGGATTTAGGAGTTGGTGGTGACTTGGGGATTCAGAAGAAGTTGGAAATGCAACCCTTGAGTGCAGACCAAATGTCGGAGTTTGTCCGCAAGTATTTGCCTGAAAAGGGAGAGCAAATGCTTGAGCAGTTGGGCGATCGCTTACGGGAGTTTGGGCAAACTCCCCTACTATTGATGATGCTATGTTCCCTGTTTCAAAATAAGGGAGAGATACCGTCAAATCTGGGTTTAGTGTTTCGCTCATTTACCCAGTTCTATTCTGATAACATCAAGCAAGATGTTAAGGTTTCCAAGCAATCAAGAGTATTTTGGCCAGACCTGCTGCAACAGTTAGGATTTGTAATGACAACAGGGGATAACCCCAAGCAGATAAGTGTTGGTATTCCTAAGACAAAAGCCGAGGAAATTTTAACTGATTATCTACTGAACAAAGATTTTATTGATCCTGATATTCGCGCCAAGACTTGGCTTGATGACTTACTAAACCATCACTTGATTCAACAATCAGGAGAGTTGATTGAGTTTCGACACCAACTGCTCCAAGAATACTATACAGCAGAATATTTATTGAAGCAATTACCACGTATTACGGATCAGCAGTTGCAACAGACCTATCTCAATTATTGGAAATGGACAGAACCTCTGGTCATGATGCTGCAATTGGTAGACAATCAAGCCCAAGCCCAGCGGGTGGTAAGGTTAGGGTTAGATTTTGATTGGCAACTGGGAGCCAGGTTAGCAGGAGCAGTAAAACCGGAATTTCAGCAAGATACTGTCGGGTTGGTCGCTCGGTTAAACGTTCCGAAATCTCTTAAGGTTCAGCTGTTGGGAATAACTCAATCAGAAAAAGCAATACCTGAGCTAATTAAATCCCTAGATAATAAGAATTTATATGTGCGGATAAGTGCGGCAGAAGCTCTAGGGGAAATAGGGACAGAAGCAACGATTGACCCGTTAATTAAATTCCTCGATGATCCCGACCCATCTGTGCGGATAAGTGCAGCATCTGCTCTAGGTAAAATAGGGACAGAAACCAGGATTGAACCATTAATTAAATCCCTGGATGATCCCGACTATTCTGTGCGGAGGATGGCGGTATCTGCTCTGGGGGAAATCGGGACAGAAGTGGCGATTGACCGGTTAATTAAATCCCTGGATGATCCCGACTATTCTGTGCGGAAGATGGCGGTATCTGCTCTGGGGGAAATCGGGACAGAAGCCACGATTGACCGGTTAATTAAATCCCTGGATGATCCCGACTCATCTGTGCGTGAAAGGGCGGCAGAAGCTCTGGGCAAAATTGGGACAGAAGTGGCGATTGAGCCGTTAATTAAATCCCTGGATGATCCCGACTCATCTGTGCGTGGAAGAGCGGCAGAATCTCTCGGGGAAATTGGGACAGAAATGACGATTGAGCCGTTAATTAAATCCCTGGATGATCCCGACTCATCTGTGCGTGGAAGAGCGGCAGAATCTCTCGGGGAAATTGGGACAGAAATGACGATTGAGCCGTTAATTAAATTGCTAGATGATGATAACTATTTTGTGCAGATAAATGCGGCAGATTCTCTCGGTAAAATTAAGGCAGAAGTAGCGATTGATCCATTAATTAAATCCCTGAATAATCCCGAATCATCTGTGCGGATAAGTGCGGCAGATGCTCTTGGAAAAATTGGTAACAAAGTAGCGATTAATCCGTTAAAAAAATGCCTGGGTGATCCCGAATCATCTGTGCGTGAAAGTGCAGAATATGCTCTAAAAAAAATCGGGCAGAGAAGCCAGGATTGACTAGTTAAGTAAATGCCTGGATGATCAGAAACTAGATGTGCGTGGAAGGGGGGCAGATGCTCTGGGTAAAATTGGGACAGAAGGCGATTAACCGATTAATTAGATGCCTGGATGATCCCGACCGATCTGTGCGGATAAGTGCAGCAAAAGCTCTGGGCAAAATTGGGACAGAAGTGGCGATAGACCCGTTAATTAAATTGCTGGATGATCCCGATCCATCTGTGGGTACAAGTGCGGCAGATGCTCTGGGTAAAATTGGGATAGAAATGGGTATTGAACTGTTAATAAAATGCCTGGATAATGATAACTCATATCTACGTGTAATGGCGGCAGAAGCTTTGGGTGAAATTGGTACAGATGCTACTATTCCTAAACTGATTAATCTACTGAAAAACGAAGAGTTTGCAGCAACTCTTGCAGCAACTAATGATCAAGATACTTTTCAGAAAACCATTAAAGCCCTTGAAGCCAGTCAAAAGCGCTACCAATTTTACAAGGTAATCGATAATCCCACAGCTACTCCCAAACCCGATCCTCCCAAATTTATTACCAATCAAACCATATACATCCTCCACCTCTCGGACCTCCACATCACCACCCCTGACCAAGCTCAGAATTGGTCAAACCAACTCGCCCAAGACCTCAAGAAAGACCTTGAAATCCCTAAGCTTGATGCTCTTATCCTCTCCGGTGATATAGCCAATTATTCCACTCCAGAAGAATACAAAGCTGCACAACAGTTTCTCCACAACTTCCGCCAAGACTTCCCCCTAGACCCCAAGCAAATTGTTCTAGTTCCCGGTAACCATGACCTCAATTGGACACTATCAGAGGATGCTTATGATTTACGCGATCGCACAAAAGACCATGATAAACTCCAAGACGGTGACTACATCAAAGTCACTGATCAGGTGATTCGAGTCCGAGACGAAACCAAATACCAACAACGCTTTGCCCACTTCAGTCAATTCTATCAAGCCATCAAAGGTCAACCCTATCCCCTCGACTATCACCAGCAAGCCATTATCGACTATTTTCCAGACCAAAACGTGCTGATCCTAGGACTAAACTCCGCTTGGCAACTCGATCACCACTTCAAAGCCCGTGCTAGCATCCACCCAGGTGCTCTGAGCAAGGCCATAACCGAGATTCGTCGTAATAAAGACTACCGCAACTGCCTGAAAATAGCGGTTTGGCACCATCCCCTCAATAGTGCTGGAAGCGATAGGATTATCGACCAAGGATTCATCGAACAACTAGCCGTTGCTGAATTCCGCTTCTTTCTCCACGGACACATCCACAAAGCTGAAACCAGTCTTTTCCGTTACGACCTCAGTCCAGGTGGGCGCAAACTCAATGGAATTTGTGCTGGCACCTTTGGGGCACCCACCCTTGAACTAAGAACTGGTTATCCCTGGCAATATAATCTACTGAAAATTAACGGTAATCAGCTCACTGTCCGCACTCGCCGCCGGGAAGAAGCTAATGGTGCTTGGAAACCTGATTCACGGTGGACTCAGGGTCCGGGAGAAGGTGCTAAAGATCATTATTCCATTGAGTTGTAGGGAGTCGGGAGTGATGTTGTGCCAATAGCTGCTCAAATTCCTCAAGGGAGTTACTCTTAAGAGAGTGATCAATCAACTGTTTCAACACAGAGATATCTTCTATGGCATTAATCTCTGCCACCAATTCTGGTGATACGGATTCAAAGTGATTTTGTAAAATTTTAACTACTGTCTGTCGCCAAATTTGCCGACATTGTTGAAGTCCTTGTTGAAATCCTTTTTCAAAACCCCTCTTCATTGCCCTTTCTTCGACTCGACTAATTAAAGGCATCTGTCTTTCCTCCTGATAACGTTCAAGTGGCTGCAAGTGATTAATTCCATGGTGGGCAGTGGTTATCAAAACCCGCCCAGCTAATTTTATCTTTTTGATGCACTGCCCACCCTACATCAACTTCTCAACTATTCCGGTCAAGCCATGATCTAGTCAATACAGTGGCTGCAAGTGATTAATTCCATGGTGGGCAGTGCTTAGCAACACCCGCCCAGGTAATTTTATCTGTTTGATGCACTGCCCACCCTACATCAACTTGGTGGAACGGGCATCTTGCCCGTCTCCTTACTCTTCAATTGTCCTGACTAACCTGATGTTGTGCCAAGAGCTGCTCAAATTCCTCAAGGGATTTACTCTTAAGAGAGTGATCAATCAACTGTTTCAACACAGAGATATCTTCTATTGAATTAATCGCTGCCACCAATTCTGGTGATACCGATTCAAACCGATTTTGTAAAATTTTAACCACTGTCTCTTGAAAACCTTGTTGAAGTCCTTCTTGAAGTCCTTGTTCCAGACCCCTCTTCATTGCCCTTTCTTCCACTCGACTAATCAAAGGCATCTGTCTTTCCTCCTGATAACGTTCAAGTTCTTGATTCAGCTCCAGTTCTAACTCTTCCGGTAAAGCCATCATTTGGTCAATACACTGGAACAGTTTCACTATATCGTTTTTACTATAACCTCGTTCAAAAAGTCTCCGAATCAGGTACCACTTCCATCGCTTGCGCTCCATCGGTTGTTTATGGGTAGCTTTGGTTTTCAAATGAGCCATTACCACTACTGCAAAGGGATTAGTACTCGATTCCAACACCTGCCACATTGACTGATAGTTCAGTAATTTAACAATCGGAAATTCTAGACTCAGGCGACAACCTCCCAAGCCATATTCATAGGACGATGGAGACCAAGACGCATTCTCATCCCCCAATACCGCTAAGCTAATCACAGGTTTCTCGTACAGGTCAAATGCCCTGTAATGATATTGGTACATTCGCTTAGCAAAGGTTGATTCTTTTTGGCTTTGTACCTCTACATGAATCAACACCCAAGTTTCATTTCCACTACAGAGCCAGACCTGGAATAATTTATCAGCGATTCTTTTTCCTGACTCAGCAGCACCAACTATTTGCTGTAATTCTGTATCAAGGGCTTGGGGGGTCTGATTCCAATCAATCAGAGTGTGAACTTGGGGAAAACAAAACTGCAAAAATGAATCGAAATAGGCTTGTAATGCTTCTTTCCAAGGATTGTCATAGTCAGCTATTGGTTCGCTCATTTCTATTTTTTACTTCTAGACTAATCCTAAAAACCATCTCATCAAAAAGAGATCACTGCTCTCGTTGCTGTCATGGTATTCAGTGTAGTAAATTGTATAGTAAAATAGCGGATTATGGGTAGATTAATACTAAAATTACTGAAAGCAATTTCTAGGATTTATAAAATAAGTAAACTACACAAGTTTTTAATTTTAGTAAATAGCTATGCAGCCAGTAAAAAGGGGAGCCAGTTGCTGATATGACTCCCCATCTTCTAAAGTTTCCTGTGTTTCATTATACCGATCAGGTGACTGGGATCAGAAATGCGATCGCGTAGCGTGGCCTACGGCCAATCGCTTTTCCATACTGTCGTTCTTTCTGATCAGACTTCAGCTTTCGAGTTCCCTAAGTTATAGATTTACCACTGTGAGATGCACCCATTAAGTTCAGGCTATAATCATAGTCTGCGTTAATCTTGAACAGAGGTCAAAACAATGGTAGTTCGGCAACCTCGCTATAGCAAAGAAGAATTTGCTAGGCGTGGAGATTACATCTATCAGACTAAAGTACGCCCTTTGGTTGAAGCAGGCAATAATGGCAGAATCCTAGCCATTGACATTGAAACTGGGGACTTTGAGCTGGCTGATGATATTCTCAGTGCTACAAATGGTTTGTTTGAGCGACTCCCAAATGCCCAGCCTTGGATTGTTCGGATTGGGCATCGAGCTGTTCACCGTTTCGGCGCACGGAGCCTCAAACAACATGTATGATGTACGGTGTGGTAAATACAAACTGTGAGGCAACGATTCGGCTAGTCGTTGGTAATGAAAATGCCCAAAGGCGAGTGATTGACGCTGTTATTGATACTGGTTATACAGGTTTCTTAAGCTTGCCCCGCGAAACCATCATTGCCCTAAATTTACCTTGGACTGGAGTTGAGCGAGGAACTTTGGGTGATGGTAGCGAAGCTACCTTTGAGGTATATGCGGCAACTGTAATCTGGGATGGTGAATACCAAAGCATTCCTGTCAATGAAACTGAAACTGATCCGTTGGTCGGAATGAGCTTACTTTACGGCTACGACTTGCGGATTCAAGCTGTGGAAGGTGGCACTGTCATAATCGAAGCATTATAATCATTACTGTCGTTCTTTCTGATCAGGCTTCAGCTCCAGTTTTAACTATTCCGATTAAGCTATTATTTGCTCAATTGGCTGCAAGTAATTAATCCAATGGTGGGCAGTGGTTACCAACAGCTAAAACCCAGCTGCTCGGTGTCATCCACTGCCCACCCTACATCGACACTTATCCCTTAGTCTCCAAACTCATCAAAAAACAACCTACGGCTACCTAGGAATAAACCAGGGCTATTGTCTCCAGTGGAAAAAGCAGTGACTCCAAATAAATAAGAACCACTAAACTCAGGATTTTCCTTAGCTCTAACCGAAACTGTAATGGTTTCACCAGGAGTAACCGGTGGATCAAACACAACAGTTACTTGATCCGAGTTAGACGATTCACTTCCCCCAATATTAGCCAAAGTCAGGGATGAGCCACCAGCAAAAGAATCGCCCACAAATGCACGACTCTTTCTCGGATCAAAATTGACTTTCTCGATATTAGTTTTATTCTGGGTAATCGTTACAGCTTGCAAAGACTCTCCAGCATCTTCCGGTAATCTGAGGGTGAATTGGTACGTTGCTGGCACCCTTACTCTAGTAAAGCTCGTAGCTGCCCTAACTAAACGCGGAGCACGATTAAACACAGTCTTACCATTACCGATTTCAATCGTCTTAGCAGGTAAGCCATAAAGAGTAGTTGGTAGCAATATACCCAATAAAAAAGCACCAGAGCCTATAAGACGAGCCTTAGTTAATTCCCAACGTGCTATAGTGTTAGTCATCTGAATCACCTCTAATCAAGAAAGCGTCCGAAAGAAATTGACTATTTAACAAAAAATTGTTAATTAACCAATACCCTTCAAGGATAACTACTCTACCGGACTTAATCTTAAGTATCAGACTCTTCCGTTAAAATTACGTGATATCTACCTTAGAAAACCATAATAAAACCGAATATAGCTTTGCTCATACCTATTAGATACACAGAATTTTTTACCACTTCCAACTTCCCTACTCCCCACTCCCTACTCCCTAATCCCTATTCCCTTAACGCCAGCCAAACCAACGCATTACTGGCACTAGCAGGTAATAACTCACCCCTAGCCAAAATCCTTGTAATATAGCCAAAATAGCAAAAAAAGTCATCGGGTGATAGAAATCCAGTTTACCGGTTCTAGAAAAGGAAAAGATATTAACCACAAATCCTGCTGGCAATAGATCAGATGACACTAGACCCCCAAATACGCCACCAGTTCCTGCTGCCACCACTAAGGCATGAACAAGATTATGACTGGGTAGCCCTAATCCTAGTACCAGGAGCATTACTGTAACCGCAGTAATCCATGGCAGCAACCCCTGGTCAGGTACATAAGACAGCAATAATAGCGTAGGTACCGTTGCCTGCCACATCAACCATCCCAGGCTATAACCAAAAATACCCATTATCCCTGCCACTAAAAAACGCCGCTGCTGACCAAAGCCTCTTGCAGCCGTCAACCCCCAAGCTGTACCTAAGCCAGCCGCCGCAAACAATAGCATTTCTTGCCACATTGTTATTTGTAGCGAAGGCAAGATCATAGACAGTTCCCCAGAGAGCCAATTTGTCACTTTCTCCCCAAGACTTGTCCAATTCAATACCATAAACCCAACCGTTGCACAAAAAACTCCCCCAAAAGCTCCGAGGAACATCTCCCAGGCACTATCGAGACAGGCTAGTGCGATGGTGATCACTACTGCTAAGAGGGAATCTTTTACGGATGTGATCGAATGAGTCAACCCTGTCACAGATTGTGTTAATTTAGGGCTAGATAACCCCAGAGCAGCTACCTGATTTCCTTGAAACGAAGAAACTGGTGCTGAGGAAAATACTGGTGCTGGGGTAGGTTGGTAGCTAGGGCTAGGAGTCATACCTAGACGCAGATGAATCTCAATCGTAGTTGTTGGTCGTTGTTGGGGTACTACGCTGAGCATTTCATCCAGCAAGTCCGCCAAGTCATGACTTACCACTGCCTGCTCTCGCCATCGAAATTCACCAGTTACTGGGTCTTGTAAATCCTTCAACTCAATACCCGTCAGTAAATGAATCATGGTTCGGCTGAGGGCATAGAAATCAGCAGGCGGTCCAATTGCTCTACCAGCTATCTGTTCCGGTGGAGAGTAACCTGGAGTAATCAACCGAGTCGAATCGTTCTGAGAAGACTCAGAACCCACACTCAATTGTTTAGCTCCCCCAAAATCAATCGCCACTAGCTCTCCCGTGGTTTCCCGCAGCATTAAGTTTGAGGGTTTGATGTCACGGTGAATCACTCCACAACTGTGCAAGACCTGTAAAATTTCTGCTGCCTGGTAGAGCCAGTCCCGCACTAATATCTCTGGACATCCCTGAGGATGATCCCTGAGCATTTGCTCCAAGGTTGAACCGTTGATTTTTTCCATCACCAAACAGTGCAGGTCTGGCTGTGGCTCAAGACCTAGATCAACGACAAAATAGCTATCTTGGTCAACTTTGGGAATGCCTGGATGATCCAGACGTTGCAAAACATCTGCCTCTTGCTGAAATAGCTGCAATACCTTCGGTTTAGTATCTAGCAATACCTTCAGCACCTTTTCTGTATTCGACCGCAAATCCCAAACGGTGTATATGTTGGCAAATCCTCCTGAACCCAAGAGCTGGAGAGGTAAGTAGCGATTCTTGAGCTTTAACTTTGCTCCACAACCATTGCAAAAGTTGTTATCCCTTGGCTGAGGGTAGGGTGCTGGGCAATTGGGATTAATGCAATGAATTGATTCAGCAACAAATAGATGCACAATACAGCTCAAGAGACATTGTGATTTGATTTTATCGAACTGAGGAATTTTCTGATTAGTTATGAGTGGTTTTTGAATTGAAATTTTGATGAAACGACCTTTACGTTTGTCCTAAGCACCACTGGCCGGAAAACTGCCACCGATAAAGTGAATATCACTGAAGGTTTCGATCCACAGACGAGCTCCACAATCAAGAGGGTTATCCGGCTGATACACAATCCTACACGGACCGAGGATTTCTACCTGGTTGCCATAGGTATTGTCGCCACTTCGTTTTACCGAAATCACTGGCAGCCGCTCTTCACGGCTTTTGTGGTTATTGGAGCCAATCCGATTACGATTGACATTAATTTTCGCTAAAGCAGGAGGACGACTTTTACGCCAAGTTCCTTTCGGTCCCCGGTTCTTCTTGGTAATTTGTGGCAGATAGTTGAACAGGGGAATAATCCAGAACTTACCGCTTTTATAAGCACCCCTTACTCTACCGGAGTCAAGCAATTGCCGTAATCGTCGAGGAGAAATACCCAACAGAGATGCTGCTTCAGTAGTACCAACACACTTGTTCATAAGTTAATTTTCCTCTCACTTCCTTTACTCTTCCGATATCAGTATTATAACGAATCATCAAAGAATTGGCAAGGACACAACCCAGATTTAGGTGTTAGGTTTTAGGTATTAGGTTCTGGGTTTTGGGTTTTGGGTTTATTACTTATTCCTAGTATTTAAACCTAGTTAGGACTTAAGCCTAGTACCTAATGTCTAATCTCTAATGCCTAAAGCCTAAAGCCTAAAGAAATAGACCACTAAAGTACTGGACTACTATGGCCACCTATCCCGGAATTTCCAGCGACGCCTTCAAGCACCCCCTTGACCAACAAGCGGAGCAAGCTTTACGCAGTGTCCCTGGTTTTGACTTAGTTTCTCGTAAGTTTGTGGAATTTCTTTACGAGCGTCCCCAGTTTGTCTATCTTATGGGCAACAGTATCCAAGTCGGACCGCGCCAGTATGCTAATATTTATCACTTATTCCGAGAATGTGTTCGGGATTTAGATGTAAATCCCGAACCAGCCCTATTTGTTAGTCAAAACGCTCAGGTTAATAGCTATGCTTTAGGTCAAGATAATCCTTACATCGTTATCAACACTGGCTTATTAGACTTACTGAATGAAGCAGAAATCCGTACTATCCTGGCTCACGAATTAGGACATATCAAGTGCGGTCACACCATCTTAATTCAGATGGCGATGTGGGCAATGAATGCTGCCTCTATGTTAAGTGAAATGACCTTTGGCTTAGGGAATATCGTCAGCACTGGCTTAATTTTCGCCTTTTATGAATGGCGTCGCAAAGCTGAATTATCCGCTGACCGTGCTGCTTTACTAGTGATAGATGACCTGAAGACTGTGATGCAAACGATGATGAAAGTGTCTGGTGGCAGTGCTAAGCATCTACAGGAATGCAGTCTTGATGAATTTATCCGTCAATCAGAAAATTATCAAGAACTAGACCAAGACAGTCTGAATCAAATCTATAAGTTCTTACTCTATAATGGTGGTATTAATCGTCAATTTCTGAGCCATCCCTTTCCAGTTGAACGCATACACTACCTGCGAAAGTGGGCAATTTCAGAGGAATATCGTCAAATTTGTCAGGGTAATTATCAACGTGTTACCAAAAAGGGAGCAGTTGACGTTGACTCGAATCCACCATCGAACAACTCAGTCAATGAAGCGGAACAGTTGCAGCGTCAAATCCAGGAATTGCAACGGGAAATTAATCGCATTAAGAATAAGTAAGAGGGAACAGGGAATAGGGAACAGGGAATAGTGGAAAGAGGTCGTATTCATAAAATTTTGTTAGGTGCGCTCTTACCATTAATAATTAAATTCGCCACGGGTCGCACCTGTTGAATAGGCTAATTTTCCTGTCTTGGAATCAATAGCAGTAGAGTGGGCATCCTGCCCGCCCAAAAATAAGCATGAAACTGGCAAGATGCCATTTCCACACTCAAAAATAAGCATGAAACTGGCAAGATGCCAGTTCCACGCCCGAAAATAAGCATGAAACTGGCAAGATGCCAGTTCCACGCCCAAAAATAAGCATGAAACTGGCAAGATGCCATTTCCACACTCAAAAATAAGCATGAAACTGGCAAGATGCCAGTTCCACGCCCGAAAATAAGCATAAAACTGGCAAGATGCCAGTTCCACGCCCGAAAATAAGCATGAAACTGGCAAGATGCCAGTTCCACGCCAGATGCCCATTCCACCGATCGCACCGCTCCCGACTCCCGACCCCCGACTCCCTGCTCCCTACTCCCTACTCCCTACTCCCTACTCCCTGCTCCCTTTGCTCCATGTTGAGAATACCAAGCACAGAGTGCTAAGTGATGTACTTCTAACCAAGAGCAGTTATTGTCCTTGGCTAACTTAGCGCAATCTTGGTATTCTGGGTGGACATTCATAATCGTTTTGTGAGGTGAGCGATCGCTCCAAGCCACTTTCACACTAATTTGGCCATACTTAGTCTGTACCTGCTGGATTTCCCGAGGTAAGATCGCTCGTTGCTGAGTTAGACGTCGCACTCCTAAGGTAGTGGTTTCTCGGAATAATACTGCCTGACAGGCGTCTAGATCTTGAGGATGACAGATGACACTGAGCAGGATACCTGGTCGAGATTTCTTCATGCCAATAGCTTGAGTAAACACATCCACAGCACCAGCGTTAAATAACTCCTGGAATACATAGCCAATGGCTTGAGGATTGAGGTCATCTATTTGAGTCTCTAGCACTGAGATAGTTTCTAGGGAAGAGTTAGCAGAAGAAGAGTTAGCAGAAAGGGATGACTGGTGTAGGCTTTGTGGGGGTAAGTTTGACGGTTTAACCTTGAACTTGCTAAGCTTGACGGCTTCTGAGGACTCACCAATCCACAATCGCAACATATTGGGAATGGGTAATTGTCGAGAACCGGCACCATTACCTATTTTTTGGATAGTCATTGCTGGTGGTGAACCAAAGCTAGTGGCTAAGGTAACGGCAATAGCTGCTCCTGTTGGTGTTACTAATTCCCGTTCAATCCCATTACTGTAAACTGGCACCTGACGGGATTCCCACAATTTCAGTACTGCTGGTACTGGCACCGGTAGGCGACCATGAGCTGCCCATACTGTCCCGCCACCAGTGGGCAGTGGAGAACAATAGATTTGATCAATTCCTAGCCAATCTAAGCCTAAGCAAGTACCAACTATATCGATAATGGCATCGGTAGCGCCTACTTCATGGAAGTGAACCTTGTCTGGGGAAATACCATGAACAGCTCCTTCGGCTTCTGCTAGTTTCCGGAAGATAGCAAGACTCCACTGGCATACTCTTGAGGGTAATTTTGCTGCTGTAATTAATTTCTCTATGTCTGGTAAGTGTCGTGTGGGATGATGATGATGATTAAGCTCAGGTGTACTGATATCTCTTATCCCTGACCTGTGTTCATGGTGGTGTTCATGGCCGCGTTCATGGTGGTGTTCATGGCCGTGTTCCTGTTGATGGTGATCATGCTGATGGTCTTGATCTGGTAAATCTACATGAACTTTGGTTGCCAACTGACCATTGTGGTGTACTTGGCTAAGTCTTAAGTGATACTCTTGCTCAATTCCGAGTCTTGCTAGCTTTTCCACTAAATATTCCCACGGTACACCCGCAGAAACTAGTGCTCCTAGGCACATATCACCAGCAATTCCAGTGGGACAATCTAAGTAAGCTAGCTTTGTCATTCTAGATCCTATTGATTAAGACAAATTAATTAAAACAAATTAATTAAGACAAAAGGATTTGGAGCAATTCATCCTCCACAAACCCTACAGGTCTAGATCAGGGAATTATGGCCAGATCTTGCTAACTATACTGACCTCTGAGTCAGAAAAAGCCAAACTGGCAACACACTTAGGTGGCAGTAGTTTTTAATCCTTTAGCAGAACCGTGTCTATGTCTGGCCTTGGTGAATTTTCCCAAGGTTAGGCTTTAGCAATTCAATATTGAGGAATTCAACAATATTTATGGCTACTATTTATACTATCCATCCGGAAACACCTCAAATACGTCGAATAGAGAAAATAAGAGAGTATCTCGAAGATGGTGCAGTGATGCTCTATCCCACTGACACTGTCTATGCAATTGGTTGTGATTTACATGTGAAGTCCGCAGTGCAACGAGTTAGGCGTTTGAAGCAACTATCCAATGATAAACCCCTGACGTTTTTGTGTTCGTCTCTGTCCAATATTGCTAAATATGCTCGGGTAAGTGATCCAGCTTACCGAATTATGAAGCATTTGATTCCCGGACCGTATACGTTCTTGTTACCAGCAACCAAGTTAGTACCTAAGCTGGTGATGAGTCCCAATCGTAAAACTACTGGTATCCGAGTCCCAGATCATAACGTTTGTCAGGCGTTGCTTTCAGCTCTAGGTCATCCAATTATTTCTACCTCGGCTCATCTACCCAATCAGGATGGTGACACTCCGACGGTGGGATTGGAACGGGCTAAACTATTTGATGCTCTCGATGGTCTCGTAGACATCATTGTGGACAATGACTTAGAACCGGGATTTAAAGTCTCAACTATCCTCGACCTGACTGGTTCAGAACCGATGATGGTGCGGCAGGGTTTGGGATGGGATAAAGCGATCGCTTGGATTTAGCTAGTGCTTTAGCTAGTTATTTAGCTAGTGATTAACTAGTCAGCTCAGGTTGGGTCATGAGAGTATCAAGCACCCTATGACTACAAGAAAACGTTAGTCGTTTACGGAAAAGTCATCACTAGTTCAGTCAGTTTCTGGATTGACCACTCCTCAGGTTTTGGTCATCCTGAATCAGCTTGATGCTGGAAAGTCTTGAACGCTATATCTAGTAAGGATTTCAGCCTTAGGTAATCCGACGGAAACTACAGGAGTGCTGGGGGTCACAACTAGTCAGCTTAGAGTAGTCACACACTCACCCGACCAGGGCTAGACTCACGAGTCTACATTTAGGGTGGACAAGGACAAAGGACAGCGGACCACTCCAAGGTTTGTAGATCACATTCACACACATTTCCTCTGTTGCTTGTTTCATGGCAATTCTGTGAATCTATTTTTGGGGGCAATACCATGCAAGTCAAAACTGTTACTAATAATCAAAATTCCGCTACTAATAATCAGGCTCCGGAAATTACTCTAGATCATCAAACCCAAAACTTGACCCAGGTCTTAGTGGAGGAAATCCAGTCGGAAATTGGAGCTAAATCCAGGAGTATTCAAGCGGTTGCCCACCGGATCACCTTGGAGGTAGAACGGATTTGCACTAAGAGCGATCGCATCCAGAATTCCGGTGAAATTGATACTTGGAAGTTTAATCTAGCACGTCACCGACTGCACAAATGTCTTTCATACTACAAACTAGGTTCTCGGCAGGGTCGTGTCGAACTCCATAGTAACCTCAGTACCATGGTTTATCGCCATGTGGCACCGTCCCAATCTCAGTTAAACTTTTCCGCTCGATACAATTTGATTGAGGACTTTTTACAGGACTTTTACGCTGAGTGCCTCAAAGCTTTCCGCCGGGAAAATCCTGTGGATTCTGACTACACTCCCCGTACCCAGCTAGAACTAGCGGAGTACATGGGCTTTAGTGAGCAATATGCTAAGCGGCGCATTACCCTACGTGGTCGCGGTAGCCAGCAGTTGATTGTACTCAGAGCACAAAGCTTTGCCCGACGGCAGCCTAATGAAACCCCTGTGGATATTGAACAGGCTGTGGAGTATGGTAGGGATGAAGAAGCCCAAGAGCACAACCGTTCAGCTACTGCACAACAGGTACGCTCAAACCTGATTGAGAAAACCATTGACCCCAGCGATGCTGTTTTACGCGATCGCATTATCTCCGAGTTGATCAAATACCTAGAGTCTAACGGTCATAATGACTGTGCTGATTATCTGGTGCTAAAGCTGCAAGACCTGGCTGCACCAGAGATTGACGAAATCATGGGTCTAACACCCCGTCAGCGGGATTATCTACAACAGCGCTTTAAGTACCATGTAGAAAAGTTCTCTCGTTCAGCTCAGTGGAAACTGGTACACCAATGGCTAGGAGCAGACCTGGATCAAAAACTAGGGATGTCATCGAAGCAGTGGGAGGTCTTTGTGGCCCAACTCGATAGCCAACAGCTAGCGTTACTGCCCCTCAAACAGGCGCAAAAGAGTGATCAAGAAATTTCCAAAGCCCTCAAGTGTACCCAAAAACAAGTGCAAAAGCGCTGGACTAAGGTTTTGGAACTAGCTTGGAAGACTCGTAACTCAGAAATTCGCCATGGCAATTAGACTTACATCTCCTTCTGGAACTAAGTAAGGAGGAGAGTTAGGTAAAGCTTAAGTAGTTAAGCCAACACCGACAAAGTATTAAGTTTGCTAAGGTTATGTTAACAACTGAAAACTCGTACCGCGTATTTCTATTTATTTTTATTCTAGGTTTTAGGCTAATGGAGTTCGGGATTAGGTACAGCAGGGGCAGTTGACAGCCTCCGTTCTCAAGTCGGGGCGCTTCATATGCTTGTCAGAAGCATAGAGCGATTTAACCTAGAGCGATTCAACCTAGAGCGATTCAACCATTGGCCTAGACCCTTAAAAGTATTTCGCGGCTGCAGATCCAATCTGGTCAATCAACCAATAGTCATTACAGTAAGTATCTATGGTAGTCAATATTGCTCAAGGGTCTGCTTCACCAAAGATAGCAGCAAAAAATCAACAAGCTCTCCGGCAAGTGTGGGAAACGATTGAGCCTGATAGCTGTCCCTATCGCTACAATTTCCATATGCACACGATTTACTCTGATGGTCGGCTCAAACCGGAAGAGTTGATCAAGCAAGCAATTAACATTGGTCTTAAGGGATTTGCCATCACCGATCACCACTCCGTTAGTGGTTATCAAGTTGCTCAAGCTTGCATAGAAAAATGGCAGCAGGAGCCATCTTTCTGTGATTCATTACCCCACTTCTGGACTGGTGTCGAAATTACCGCCAACCTCCTGGATGATGACATTCATATCCTTGGCTATGCTTTTGAGCCAGAACATCCTAGTTTAAAGCGCTATTTCACTGGAACCGCACCGACCGGTGATCATGCTGAGGCTGGTGCAGTGATTGATGCTATCCATCAGGCCGGTGGTTTAGCAGTGTTGGCTCATCCAGCCCGTTACCGTAAGTCAGCAGATGAGTTAATTACTGCTATAGCCAACTTAGGGATTGATGGTGTTGAAACTTACTATGCCTACACCAATCCTGAACCCTGGCAACCTAGTCCAAAACAAACTAAACAGGTGAAGCAGTTGAGTGCTACCTACAATCTATTTAATACCTGTGGCACTGATACTCATGGGTTAAGCTTGCTCAAGCGTATTTGAAAGAAAGATCTCATTAGACTCCTTTGCTTGTAGTTAATTTAGGGAGCAGGGAGCTTCGGAGCAGCGGATCTGGGCAGAAATAAGAGATAACTTCGGAATAGGTAAAAAATCCTGGCTAAGCAGGTGCGCAAAATTAATTACACATTTTCCCAAACTCAAAGTCTTACAATGTAAAGGTTACAGAGATTGGGAGTAGGTAATTAATTCTGCGATCGTTGCTTATATATCAGTTAGCAGCTTTGCCATCAAAAGAAGAACAATTTCCCCCCAAACCATCCACAATGGCACAGGTATTGCTAGTAATCATGCCAATATAATTTCCAGTATCACTCCCTTTTTCTCCTAGACCATCAGCCAATAACTTTTGGTCTGAGAGTTTAACCTTTGCTTCTCTGGCGACAGTGCCAATAACCTTATCATTTGCTGTTACTTCAGCGAAAATTGTTGGTACCTTACTTTTCTTAATCTTCTGTACCAGTTCTTTCACCCGTGCTGCTGTCGGTGCTTCTTCTCCGCTAATCCCTTGCAACGCATCAGAATCAGAAAAACCGTAAGCGTTAATGTAGTACCCTAGGCCATCATGGGTAGTAATTAGTTGGCGTTGCCCTTTGGGTATGGTGGCAACTTGTGCTTTGACCCAAGCATCCAACTGTTCAAGCTTTGTGGTTAGCTGTTTGGCATTCTTAGCATACAATTCCTGATCATCTGGGTTAAGTGCTGCCAGTTGGCTACGAATTACTTCCACCATCTTGATAACATTTTGGACATTATGCCAAATATGGGGGTCGGGCTCTAGTTCCTCATCACTGTGAGCTGATCCTGTCTTTTCTTCCTCATGGTCATGGTCATGGTGATCATCATGGTGATCATCATGGTCATCCTTATGGTCATCCTTATGGTCATCCTTATGGTCATCCTTATGGTCATCCTTATGGTCATCCTTTTCTTGCTCGTGATCATGGTGGTGATGTGCGTCCGCCATAATTGGATTAGGCACAGCTTGATCATGCACTGCTATTTTAGGAGCTGGTGTATTAGTGGCTTGAACTAATTTAATAATTTCTGGTTCAAAGTCGTAGCCACCGTATAGAACTAGTTGGGCTTGCTCTAGGGATTGGCGAGCTAAGGTCGTAGCTTTGTAGCTATGAGGGTCTTGACCTGGTTCAATCAGACAGGTCATATCAATGGTATCTTGGGCAATTTCTGTTGTTAAGTCACAAAGCACACTGTAGGATGCTACCACTAGTGGCTTCTCCCTTGACGAGGTTTCGGTGCTTTGACTACAACCACCTAGTGCTACCCCAAGGGCGAGAGCAGCACTAGCTAAGAGCGTCCGAAGTTTAACTGGTAAGGGTTTGAGCATAGATCAACCCGTTTAAATTAGTAGGAATCAAGAACAAGAATCATTTTACAAGGCTTAGATGAGAACGACAATCACTTGCAGCCACGCTACACTATGATAGTGGTAGTCGTTTTCACAAAACCTAATGTTAGAAGTCCATAACCTAGGAGTCTGTTACCGAGACACTTGGGCTATTTGTGATATATCCTTCTCCCTCCAGCCAGGACAATTAACTGGCTTACTGGGACCCAATGGTGCTGGTAAAAGTACTATGGTGAAGGCGATGCTGGGACTAATTCCAGCAGTGAAGGGGGTAGTGAAATTGGCAGCCCGTCCCCTGAGGAGTCAATTAAAACGAGTCGCTTATGTTCCTCAGCGATCGCAAATTGATTGGGACTATCCGATTACGGTATGGAATGTAGTGATGATGGGTCGTACAGTCCACACCGGTTGGTTTAGGTCTCCTAGTCGTCAATCTAGAGAAATTGTTAAGGATGCGTTAGAACGGGTGGGCATGTTCGAGTATCGCCACCGTCAAATTGGCGAACTCTCTGGTGGACAGCAGCAGCGGGTATTTTTAGCGCGGGCTCTAGCTCAACAAGCCGAGTTATTATTTTTTGATGAGCCATTTGTGGGTATCGACAAAAAGACGGAAGAGATTATTTTTGAGGTTTTTAGTGAACTTAAATCCCAAGACAAAACCTTACTAGTGATCAGCCATGACTTAGGAGAAACCTTAGCTCATTATGATCAACTCCTGTTATTGAATAAGCAACTGATTGCTGTGGGTTCAAGGGCCCAAGTGCTGACACCAGAAAACCTGAGCAAGGCTTATGGTAAGGTGATGACTTTGCTCACAGATTGAGGGCTGAGTGTTGAGTGCTTAGTTCTGAGTGCGGAGTGCGCTAACTCGGTCAGTCCCAAAGTCCGAGAGTCATACGTGTTAGGGTTCATTGTTCACCAATGAACCCAACCTAATATATACTGATCCTTGCTGGGCTGGAAAATTGATCAAGCAGGATATCACAGGACTCATGACTGACTCTCAAACTGGTCGGATGTTGCTTTCCCATAATTTTGAACTATCAGACGATAGTTTTCCTGAACTAAACCGGGAAGAATTTACTCAGGTATTTGCTGAAGGATTAAGTAACTATCCATCGTTAAGCTGTCGTAAATTAGATCATCCCCATTGGATGGTTGAAATTTTATTCCCTACTCAAGAGTTTACCCCACCTCAAGTTGGAGAATTGTGCGCTAAAGCTCTAGACGAGAAGCGGATTAGTCAAAAAAAGGGGAATTTTCTGCCAGATATCTTAATATTAGGAGGTTTAAAGAAAACTCCACCCTTAAGTAATTCTCCTGATACTCTCCAAACGGGAGAATGGGGAGTTGATGTTGTAGAAACTACCTCAGCAGCTCAATTTTTAACAGCCCTAGGATGGGAAGAAAAAACAGCTGGTAAAACTATTGAGAATGTTTTCAAGATTGAAAAAATAAATAATACTGCATCCTAACGTTACAGCAGTTTTAAATTGGGTGAGGTACAAATTATTTGCTTTTAGGGAGCAGGGAGCAGGGAGCAGGGAATAGGGAATAGGGAATAGGGAATAGGGAATAGGGAATAGGGAATAGGGAATAGGGAATAGAAAAAAAATCTGTGTACCTGATAATAGCTAGGAAAAGGCTGTAACTTGCTTATAATTAGTTAGTTATAATTATAGAGATCCTAAATGAATTGTGAGAATTTTTTATCGGAATTTCCCGACTCCCTACTCCCTACTCCCTACTCCCTATTCCCGACTCCCGACTCCCTACTCCCGACTCCCTACTCCCTACTCCCTACTCCCTACTCCCTACTCCCTACTCCCTTTTATTTAGTATGAATTGGCTGATTGAGCCCCTAGGTTTTGAATTTATGCGGAATGCGATCGCAACGGCTGTGCTGTTGGGGATATTAGGCGCAGTGGTAGGCAGCTACTTAATTGTACAACAAATGAGCCTGATTAGTAGTGTGATTGCCCATGCGGTTTTACCTGGTCTCTCAATCGCATTTTTTTTAGGAATAAATATCTCTATTGGTGCCTTGATTGCAGGTGTCCTTAGCGCTTTAGTTGTCGCGGTGATTCCTCAGCGTACGCGAGTCAAAGTGGATGCAGCAATGGCGTTGACTTTCAGCAGTTTTTTAGGCTTAGGAGTCATCCTAATTACGGTGCTGAAAACTAACCAACTTGACTTAGAAGATATTCTTTTTGGTGACATCTTAGGAGTGAGACCAGCCGATGTCTGGCAAACCCTGGTGATTACAGCAGTAATTTTACTATTAACAAAGTTGTTCTATAAAGAGCTATTATTCTATACTTTTGATCCTTTGGGAGCCCAAGCTAGCGGTTTACCGGTAAAACTAATTTATTTCGGGTTAATCTTGGCCATTACTCTCACCATTGTCGCCAGTATGCAGACGGTAGGGGTGTTGCTGGTTATTTCTCTGTTAATCGGACCCGCGACTACGGCTTATTTATTAGTCAAAGAATTACATCACATGATGGGTTTAGGCTCAATGATTGGAATTATTTCCAGTGTCAGTGGGATGTATATAAGCTATTATTTTAATTGGCCATCAGGTCCCGCTATTGTAATGGTAATCTTTGGCTTATTTTTCCTAGCATTTTTGTTTAGCCCAAGGCAAGGTATTCTCACGGAGCCAGCGATAGCAGGTCGCCCGGCTAAGTTATTGAATCTGCTGAAAGAATTATTGAGATTGAATCGAGGGTAAGCAATCAGCAATCAGCAATCAGCTATCAGCAATCAGCTATCAGCAATCAGCTATCAGCTATCAGCTATCAGCAATCAGCTATCAGCTATCAGCAATCAGCTATCAGCAATCAGCTATCAGCAATCAGCAATCAGCTATCAGCAATCAGCTATCAGCAATCAGCAGTCTCCTGATTTTGAGCGTAACTGGTTGAGTTGTGTCTATTTTATAGCGAAGTCTGAAGAAAAGTGACAGTTGTGCGACTAGGGAATTGCACTAGGAAGTATGCTGGAACTTGGTTGGGATTGCATTAATTGATTGCTGCTGACTATATTGCCACCTTAGCTGTTTATTCCTACACATTCCGCTATCAGCTAATTTGCTAAACCCACGGCATTGCTCAATAATGGAATGATGTTAAGAGTCTTGTGGAACGGGCATCTTGCCTGTTCCTGGCCGTACATCTGAGTAATACTTACTATCTTAAGCGACACCATAGTCAGTGTACTGACGTTTATAAGGAGCCTGTAAACCCAAGACAATATCTTCTCGTGGAACGCCCATTTCAACTAACTCCTCAGCAGGATTGAGATCTGTGAGATTTTGCTGGAGCCAAATTTTTCCGTCTTTGATATCTAAATGCACTATAGAACGGTAAATCCGATTACAATCTTCCCAACCCACATTCATCCACTGGTAATGATCCCGAACAGTGTCAAAAATTAGTTGTACTTCCACCTCATCATTAGAAATATCATCCTGGGCGTACTCGTTCAGTAATCTCTGAACGTACTCGCGGTATTGAGCTACTTTCTCCATTCAACAATCACCTCTTTCGCTGAATCATACACAATTATCAAGACCTGATACCGTTGTATCGCAGTTGGAAGTTATGACCGCTATTGCTGACAAGCTCAAGCCTACACTCCCCTACCCTCCTGACTGTAGCTAAGTCACTACAAAAGACTACAGGACGAATTATGCCTTGGAGTGTCAAACACAAAATCCGTTACAGTATGTAAATAAGCGAAGTTACCTTTTTAACCCAGGCACAATGGTATCCTCATCCTCGATTGCTGTCAGAGAACTCCCCATATTTCCCCTACCTGAAGTCGTTTTATTTCCTGGACGCCCTCTGCCGTTACACATTTTTGAATTTCGCTACCGAATCATGATGAACACGATTTTGGAGAGCGATCGCAGATTTGGTGTCTTAATGTGGGATCCTGTAAAACAGGAACCAGCTACAGTTGGCTGTTGCGCTGAAATTATTCACTTTCAGCGTCTTCCCGATGACCGGATGAAAATAGTAACGTTAGGTCAGCAGCGGTTTCGGGTCTTAGAGTACGTTCGTGAAAAGCCCTATCGGGTTGGACTAGTGGAATGGATTGAAGACCAGCCACCCGCTGAAGACCTCAGACCAAAGGCAAAAGAGGTGGCACAGTTATTGCGGGATGTTGTGCGTCTTTCCGCGAAGTTGACCAACCAGAAAATTGAGCTACCAGAAGACCTGCCCGATCTACCGATTGAGTTGTCTTACTGGGTTGCTAGCAATCTGTACGGTGTAGCCTTAGAACAACAGGCACTTTTAGAGACCCTGGACACCGCACAACGTCTAGAACGGGAAACAGAAATTCTCACTTCAACTCGCAATCACTTAGCAGCACGCACTGTACTCAAAGATGCATTGACTTAAGCTTTATCTATGAGGTACACAGGATTTTTTGCCAGATCCGCTGCTCTCGACTCCCGACTCCCGACTCCCGACTCCCGACTCCCTACTTCCATTAACCCAGAACGAAAGTACCTCACCCAATTAGTAACTGCTATAACAGTTTTGTTCACGGTTGACGGTTAACTGTTGAAAGTCAAATTATCAACATTTATGAGGGTGTAGCTGCCAAAAATCTTGAGGATTTCCTGATCAGGAATTATTTCCTCAAGAGCAGCTTTAAATAATGGTGCATAGAGATCTGATTCCAGTTCAATAAAGAATATGTACTCACCAAGTAATCGCTTGGTGGGACGAGACTCAATCCGACTTAAATTAATGCCTCGACGGGCAAATACCTGGAGTGGTTTAGACAATGATCCAGGTATATTAGCAGGAGGACTAAATGCTAAGGAGGTATGACTACCTCCAGGAGATGGCTTTAAACTCAGCACCCAAAATCGAGTGAAATTATCGGGATAGTCATTAATGTTAGATGCGAGTACTGGTAGAGTATAAAGCTTTGCTGCTCGTTCAGATGCGATCGCTGCTGCATTGTGATCTTTGTCCAAAAACTGTAGCGCTTCAGTAGTGGAGTTGGTAGGTACCAGTTGCACTGATGGCAGAAACTGCTCTAACCACCGCTGACACTGAGCCAGGGCTTGGGGATGGGAATAAACCGTTTTAATTTCTGCTATGGTTGATGCCCGTGACATCAGACAATGTCTGATTGGCAAAACCAGAGCCTGTTGGATTTGGAGCTGATCTAGTTGCCAAAGCCGATCTAGTGTCATGGCGACACTGCCTTCAATGGAATTCTCTACAGGTACCACTGCTAGATCAGCTTGTTGGTTAGCTACTGATTGTAAGGTTTGGGCAATGCTGGGATAAGGACACAACAGGGATTGCTGAGCCTGTTGTTTCTGGAGTCGCTCAGCATAAGCTGTGGCAGCGGCTTCTGTATAGGTTCCTGGTGGTCCGAGATAGGCAATAGAAACTGACATAATAGATAATATAATTTGAGTTGTGAACAGAATCGTTTAGGGAAGGGCAAGAGGCAATAGGCAATAGGCAAGAGTTAATAAAGTAGGCGTAGGGTGCGTTAGGGACGGGCTCCCCTTGATTTTCCCTCTCTTGATATCGGTTAAGAGAGCCCGGCCCGTAACGCACCACCGGGTCAAACATCATGCATTGAGATGCACCCAATAGGCATGCTAGCAAGAGTTAATCAAAAATTTCTATATAATTTTTGCTAATCTCAAAAACTGTAATCCTTGTCTTGATGCAGTAGCTATGATAATTTTTTGGTGTGATCATAAATCAGGATTGAGTTTGATGATATAGTTGAAAATGGTATCTAGATGATGCAGGTTTAATGGTCAGAAAGTAATTAATAATAAATTAGGATTAGATCAGATTTTTAGGTGTTTTGTATTGATCAAGAAGTTAACTGCAAACTCTTGACAAAAAATAGCCCTAAGTTAGTCAGTATATCAGTTATTAGTACCCGGGGTATTTTTAAGCTTGTTTGGTAATCGAGGAACCGATAAACAGCAAGCGCAAATAGTCTATTTTAAGAGTAAAGCAGGGTATCTTGATCTGCCCTAGTTAACGTTTATTTCTTTCATGATGGCATCGGTTTTTGAAAATTTCCAACCCCTAGCTGCGATCGCTACTACTCCTACTGGGGCTCAAATCCTGCAACCCCTTTGTCAAACTACTGGTGCAACCCTTTGGGTACCGAATTCTCTGAGCACCCTAGAACAGGTTGCTGTCTACAAGGGTTCCCTCAAAGACCACATTGCCTCCCTCTGGCAAAACCACCGTGCTTTGGTGTTTTGTTTGGCAGCCGGAGCAGTGGTGCGCTTAATTGCTCCTTTGTTAACGGATAAATCCAGTGATCCAGCGGTGGTGGTGGTTGATCAAGGGGGAGGTTTTGTAATTAGTTTGTGTAGTGGTCATCAAGGGGGGGCAGATCAACTGACACGGTTAATTGCTTCCCAACTCGACTCAACGCCTATTTTAACGGGAGCAGCAGCGGATTTAGGTCTACCTGGAGTTGATGTCTTAGGTATTCCCTTTGGCTGGTATCGGGGAGAAGGGGATTGGACTAGAGTAAGTGCTGTGGTTGCCCGTGGGGAAATAGTACAGGTAATTCAAGAGGCTGGTTCCACTCTTTGGCAAGCTCATCTTAGAGATGGACATCCTTTCTATTTCGGATTTCCAGAGGATAGCGCTACAACTGAATCCGAGTCTATCTCACCCAAAGCCAGGATTTGGATTAGTCCCACCCACCAGCAATTTTCCCCAGAATCGGATTTACCAAACGTCCAGTGGTATCCACGGGTACTGTGGGTGGGAATTGGCTGTGAGCGAGGGACATCGAAGCAGTTGATTGAAATGGCGATTCGGCAGACCTGTGAGGGTTATGGTTTATCAGAAAATGCGATCGCAGGAATTGCGACTATTGACCTGAAAGCCGATGAAGTCGGTATAGTGCAATTGTGCCAAGAGCGCCATTGGCCTTTACGGACTTTCCCAGCTGAGGTACTCCGTTCCGTAACTGTACCCAACCCATCGGATGTAGTGGCGGCAGAAGTTGGTACTGCCAGCGTTGCCGAAGCAGCAGCTCTGTATAGCGCTCAAGAGTTGAAAGTTAGCAAGTTGTTCGCGAACGTTGGCCAAAAGGCCACGCTTCCCGAACAACCTTTATTAGTTCCCAAACAAATAGTAAAATCAGCGAATCAACCAGGAGCAGTAACTGTAGCGATTGCTCAATCCCCAGTAGAATACACTGGACGTTTGGGGAAACTGTTGCTAGTGGGTATCGGTCCGGGGAATCTTGACCAAATAACTCCAGCCGCTAAAACGGCTATATCCAGCGCTGATGCTGTGATTGGTTATTCCCTCTATATCAATTTAATTGCAACCTTGCGACGTCCAGGACAAATTATCGAAGCGTTACCGATTACCCAAGAAACCCAACGAGCAAAACGTGCCATTGAACTGGCTGAGTGGGGATTAACGGTAGCAGTTGTTTCCTCTGGTGACTGCGGTATCTATGGTATGGCGGGGTTAGTCCTAGAAGAATTGCGCTCTAGGGGCTGGGATGGTAAGACACCCCAGGTGCAAGTGTTTCCAGGTATTACAGCCTTACAAGCTGCTGCCTCTCGTGTGGGAGCACCCCTGATGCATGATTTTTGTGCCATTAGTTTGAGTGACCTATTGACCCCTTGGCCAGTAATCGAAAAGCGTCTAGAAGCCTCAGCCGCAGCAGATTTTGTGACTGCGTTGTACAATCCGCGATCGCGTAATCGCACTGAGCAGATTGCGATCGCACAACGGATTTTTCTCAAGCATCGTAAACCTGATACCCCTGTAGCCATTGTGGTTTCCGCCTATCGAGAGGATGAAAAAATCACTCTCACAACTCTTGACAAAATGCTGGAAATACCCATTGATATGCTGACTATGGTGCTGATTGGTAATCAAAGCACTGATATTCATCAGGATTGGATGATTACACCACGGGGATATAAGGTTTAAGGTTATTTGTCAGAATTTAGAATTTAGAATTTAGAATTTAGGGCGTTGCTTAATAATGGAATGATTTTCAGAGTTTTGTGGAATGGGCATCTTTGTGGAACGGGCATCTTGCCTGTTTCATTTTCGGGCGTGCAGGATGATGCCCACCCTACTTCTATTCAATCACAGAAACAACTCAAACACCTGACGACAGAAATGTTTTAGCTTTTCCCCCACTTCAGCTGATGGCTGACAATTACCGATAATTTGCCAACGCTCCACTGTGGACAGTCGCCAAGCTTCTCCTTGATGGTTAAAGGCGGTCGCTTCCAAACCAATCAGCCGATGAGATTGATCTAACTGGTCTTTATGAAACCGAATCTGTAACAAAATACTTCGACTTTGGAAGCGTCTACTCCAGCCAGGGAAGTGAAAGCCAATGTCAATGGAGTTAGGATCCACCAGTTCTCGGGTTTCCGGGTCATTGGTCCAAGGCTTGAGGTCAGCCTTGGCATCAGGGAACTCAAACTTAAACAAATTGACAACAGCCGCAATTTTGGTAGTGACTTCTAAGCCGATTGCTTGTTCAGCTGCGTTCACGCCTAATCTCCTATGCTTAACTGGTAGTAACGTAATTTGTATCTTTTTATTACAACCTCAAACAAATCTACCCAATTATTTATAATAATTTATACTTTGAGTGTGAAATAGTGTAAAATTAAAAAGTTTAAGCAAAACCAGGATAAGGTCCTATGAGATAGGAGCATTTGCGATAACTTCCCCGCGTGCCCTACTTCCATCTTTCCCCCTGTTGATAAATCATTCTACTAAGTTGCCTAAGTTCCCACTCAGCGGTAAGCTCATATAGCAATCCCAGCTGAAAAGTGAACAGTAACAGTTCTTACTCAAAACTCAGCACTCAGCACTGACGAACTATTTTCAACAGAAGTATTGTTCACCAATCGATGAGGATTGCCACACTACAAGCAACAGCGTAAAGGCAAAACAACCGTGTCAATCAGTGAACAATCTATAGAAGTCGGGTCTTGGGAATGGTTCTATCGGGAAGCTAAACCAGTTGGCGATAGCGACAAAGTGCCAGTAATACTGCTTCATGGCTTACCATCCCAGAGTTTTTGCTGGTGTGAGATCATGCCAGATTTAGCTAAAGTAGGCTACGATGCGATCGCACCAGATTGGCTCGGTTCTGGATTATCCGCAAAACCGGATCGGCTTGACTTTCCCTACACACCAGATGCTTTCATTGAAGCCTTAGGCGATTTCCTTAAACACCTCGAAATCGAAAGGTTTTCGTTAGTTGTCCAAGGCTTTCTCGCCTCCGTGGGACTTCAATATGCCTTGCGTCACTCAGACCAGATTGAGCGTCTAGTGATTCTAAATACACCTGTCTCCTCGGCTGCCAAGTTACCCAGCAAGATGCAGCAATGGGGATGGCCATTCATCGGAGATATGTTAACCCAAGACCCCTTGTTAGTTGACCGAACTCTCGAAGGGGGGTCGCGCTATCGCATTGAAGACAACTATTTAGATCTCTATCGCAAGCCCTTCCTGAAAAGTTCCGATCCTGGACGTTCTCTGGTAGCGACCATCAAGAATATCCAGATGAACAAGTCTATGGCAGAAATTGAATCAGGTTTCCGCAACTGGGACAAGCCAACCTTAATTTTTTGGGGACTCAAAGACCCTTGGCTTCCGGTTGAGCAAGCTGAGCAATTTGCTAATCAGCTAAAGAATGGGGAATTGGTGAAGCTGGAGGAAGCTGGACATTACCCTCAGGAGCATTGGTCGAAGGAAATTAGTGAAATCCTAGTGCCGTTTCTACGACGCAAAGCTTGAACCATCTCGAATCGGGGATGGAGAGGTGATGTTAAGTTGTTTGTAAATGCTTGCAGGGTCGCACTTCCAGAGTCGGATAATCCTTGAAATTCACCACATGGGATTGACCAAAGTACCTACCATCTTAGACTTAGTGCAATTCTAGGCAATGCAGTTTGGAGTTATCTAAAAGTTCTTGAATTGCTTCTGCGCCAGAGCGCAGTAGAGCTTCCACTTGTTTGGTGGGTGCGTTACCGCAACGTAGCCACAGTACTTTAGGTGGATAACCATACAAACGGCTTCTTTCCGCAAAGTCTGCATCTTGAGTCACGATACAAAAATCGTTTGCTTTAGCAAATTCCCAGATTTCAGTATCCGTTTTCTCTGCCAGACCATGAAACTGAACATGGCTCGAATCAGGGAACAGATCTGCTAGTCGAGCCACCAGTTTATGGCTTAGATTTTGGTCAAAAAGGAGTTTCAAGGAGTACTTACCGAAGCAACTAAACGATGTTCGCGATCAGCAGCAAATTCTAGACAAGCTCTAATGTCCGTTTCGGTCAATTCTGGAAAGTCATCGACAATTTCGGCGTGAGACATACCAGCTGCTAGCCAGCCTAAAATGTCATAAACGGTTATTCGCATCTGCCGAATACAAGGTTTACCACCTCGCTTATCCGGTTCGATTGTAATAATATTATGATAGCTCATTTTGCCAATAGGTTTGGTCTTATTATTATCAGTTTATAGCAGACTAAGACTGGGCTGCAATGGAAAAAATAATTAACAACTATAGTGCTGCATCGCTGCTCCTTGCTGCAAAGCTCCCTGCTCCCATTAACCCACTCCTAGGAGGCGCGCACCGTGGATGACTTCGCAGCTAACTCCAAAACGGAGCAAACCGAACCAAATACCTCACTTAAGTCATTAATAGTTACCCTAGAATAATTCTTCGTAAAATGTTTTTCCTCTAGCTTTCCAAACTGCCACAACTCAGCATCAGTGACTATTCCATATACCACCCGACTTTCCGTTTTATTTAACTTTTGTGCAGCTACCAATTCTGCCAAACATTGCCCCCAACCTTTAATAAAATCATTTTGTTTGGCTTCTACAATCAAAATCAGGGGATACTCTATTACGTTTTTCCCCAGTTCTGAACGCTTACCAAAAATATAATCTGGTGTTCCTGTTAAAATGCTATCTGCAGAAATCGATTTATGGCTCCAGATTGAATATTGGTCAACAAATTTTTTTGATGCCTCACGCAAAATCGGATAGATAACGTTTTCACAGCGGGCAGCCTCGGATGAGAAAATATCAAAGTTTTGCCTACTAAACTCGTAATCTTGAACAAATTGCTCTGGTGGCGAGACAGAAGAGATGGAAAGAAAGTCTTCTTCGGTATACTTGATTCGATATGTCTTCTGCACTTCGTCAGCAGATTTAAAATCTGTAAATGCCATGATAGATAGCAGTTATCAATTCTTCGGTAAGGTAGTTTCGTCCTAGGTTTTAGAGACTAGGGAGTAGGGAGTAGGGAGTAGGGAGTAGCGATGCAGAGGTGCGACCCGTGGCGAATTTAATTCGCCTACGGAAAACGCACCATTACGGTGGGGGTTTCCCCCATGAGCGACTGCATCAAGACGGGAGTAGGGAAGAGTAGAAAAGAGAGCCAAGGATTTTTTAGTACTATAAATCACATTTGGTTTTATGATAGCTTGGTAAAAGATATTGTGATCAGGGTTGGCGAATTTATTTCATGCTTAGCTTAAGCCTTGGTGAATATTTCCATCAGTTTCTAATTTTTGTATAAACTTTTTAATATTTATCTGTACAGCTGACAGACAAGCTTGAGAAAGGCAAACAGCTTTCAGCAGCGTCTACCTGAGCAGATCCTGAATTGATTGATTAGTTTTTCACCAACCAAGATCTTGGTCAAAGTGGTGCTTCAGCGGGTAAGCTTCGACACAATCAGTGATCAAGCTGCCATAGTGACTACTCCCACATCAAATCAAAGATTATGATGTGGGCTTCTCAATCTCACAAAAGAGACTTGCTGTTCCTCGGCGGAAGCCGACGCTTCGCGAACGACATCCTGTGCCGATTTACCACAGCCATCAAGCGGTAGTCCAACCGCCAATAGTCCACGATTTAAAATGTTAATTCCGCTATTCCAATCACGATCAACTTTGACGTTGCAACTAGAACAGCAATGAACGCGTTCGCGCAGCGTCGGCTTCGCCGAATCGCTTAAATTTTTCTCGACTCTAGAACCACAGTTAAAACATTCGATGCTTGTACCGCGTGGATTGACTTCCTGAACTAACAAGCCGCGTTTGACCGCCACTGCTTGTAATATCTCCAGAAACGCCCCCCAAGCTGCATCATTTATTGATTTAGCCAGTCTGGTTCTAGCAAGACCTTTTATGTTTAAGTTTTCGTGAGCGATTAGGTCGTATTTACTGCACAACCAATGAGCAACCTGATAATGGAATTCTTTTCTGCATCGGGTCAAATGAAGATGCAACAAGGCTACTTTGTGCTTGGCTTTTTTCCAATTGTTTGACCCTTTCACTCGACGAGACATAATTCGCTGAGCCTGAGCAAGCTTTCCCTGGGCTTTCCTGTAAAATTGCGGAATAGGTACCGCTTCTCCATCAGAAGTGGTCAAGAATTTCTCTAAACCAACGTCAATACCGACGGCAGACTTGACTGAATCTAAGGGTAGTAGTTCAGGTACGGTATCATCTTTCATGGAGAGACAGCAGTACCAACCATCGGCCTTTTTGACAATGGTGCATTGCTTAAGGGTAAAACCTACAGGTAATGGTCGATGCATTATGACAGGCATTGATCCAATTCGGCTTAATTTTAAAACGCCGTCAATTAAATGCGCACCCGCTTTAGAGCTATTTACCCTGGGGAAAACAAACGATCGAAGCTCTCCCGTTTTCTTAAAACGAGGTCTACCTCCACGCTTGCCGTTAACATCAGGTTTTCTCCATCTGTCCCAAGCTTTGTTGAGACGTTGTAAGTTTACCTGTTGGGTTTCTGCATAGATCTTCTTGTACTCAGGAAATAGCTTTTTGGTTTCTTTGAGATCTGCTTGCTGAGTGTAATAGTTTACCGGCTCTGGAATTTCTCCAATTGGCTCACTCACTAAACTGCACCTGTCGATCGGAGAACGAGTCCGATTTAACCAGTCAAGCCGTTGACCTAAAGCGTAGTTCGAGTGACGACGCAGTAGTTCGAGCCACCTTTCCATGATGGCGACTTGTTCGGGACTGGGATTGATTCGGTAACAGTAAGTGAGTATCATGAATTTATTGTAGCACTTGCTGTAAAACTATGAAAGGTAATTATACAAAGTTAAACAGGTCTGTGTATCGTATTACTGTGCATATTGTACTTGTAACCAAGTACAGGCGACAAGTCATATCAGAACAAATTTTGATTAGGTTAAAGCAGATTTGCTCTGATACTTGTGTCAAATGGGACTGCAACCTAGTAGAGTTCAACGGAGAGGAAGATCATATTCATTTGCTTGTTGACCTTAATCCTAAGGTTGCTCCAGTCAAGCTAATAGCCAATATCAAAACTGTAACCAGTAGATTGATTCGTCAAGAATTTTCTGAGTGCTTAAAACGGTTTTACGGTGACAAAAAAGTTTTCTGGACAGGTTCTTATTTTGTGGCTTCTTGTGGCGGCGTTACTATCGAGCAGTTAAAGAGTTATGTCCAAAACCAGAATACCCCGTCAGGTAATTCCCCTCCCGCTAACCCTCCGGGTATAACGGGAGACCCCTTCCCTGTTTAGGTTGGGTATTAAACTTTTCGTTTGATGTGACCAATATTGGGTTATATTACTTGACGAACCTTAAGTAGTTTTCCTGATCGGTTGGCTAGCGAACAAACAATGATGATGAGAAGTTATCGGTCTATTCTGACTGTGATTCTGGCAATGGTGATGACCTTTTTGGTCAGCTGTGGTAGCCCAAGTGCCACCAAGGCTCCTACCTACACCCCTGAAAAAATTGCCCAAATCAAGACAAGTGCTACTAGAGTGCTTGAGCTTCGCGAGAAAATGCCAGTTCTCGAAGCCAACATTCAAGACGAAAACTGGGTAGATATTAGTTCATTTATCCATGGTCCGTTAGGAGATCTAGGGCGCAGCAGTAACTATCTGAGTGGTCAACTCCTTCCCAAAGACCAGAAAGCTGCCAAGGAAGCGGCTGAAGAATTGTTGCAATCTTTGGTTAAAATTGACGAAGCTTCTGTAGAGCGCAACTCCCAGCTAGCACTCAAAAACTACGCAGCAGCTTTGAAAAACTTTGATGACTTTTTGGAACTAATTCCCACTAGTTAGAAAGTTCTAAAATATGAAGAATGAATTATGAAGTGTAAAGTGTGAAGTATAAAGTGTGAAGTGTAACCTATGAAATGGGGTTATTGGTGGCTCACTGATGGTAAATGGTTCGTGCTTTAGACCTTGAAGGCTTATATCCTAGGGCTACAAAAACCAAATTGGCTCTTTGGGAAATAAAGATAAAATCAATGTTTCCTAGGCTAGGTACACAGCTTTAGTTTATGTAGCCTAACTAGGCACGGGTATCAGGAATCTTAACTCAGTACCATGCCAATTTAGGTTGACTACAAGCGTTATCCATAACCATAATTCATACTTCATAATTCATACTTCATAATTCATACTTCGTAATCGATAAAATTGTGAGTAAAGTCGCTATTATTGGATGCGGTATCGTTGGAGCAGCGATCGCATATGAACTTAGTCGGGTAAATGGGCTAAGTATCACTGTCCTCGACCAGCATCTGCCAGCACAAGGCTCTACTGGTGCTGCTTTAGGGGTACTCATGGGTGCCATTAGTAAGAAAGTCAAGGGTAGGGCGTGGCAGCTGCGGCAAGCCAGTATCCAGCGCTATCAGAGCCTGATTCCTGAATTAGAGGCACTCACCGGATACCAGATTCCAGTCAATCGCAACGGTATCTTGAAGCTGTGTTTGCCTGGAGAGGACTTGGCGTCTTGGGAAAAACTAGTACAAACTCGCCTCTCCCAAGGTTGGCAATTAGAAATTTGGGATGTTCCCCAAGTTAAGCACCGTTGTCCTCAGCTAAGTCAAGATAAATTTATTGCTGGAATCTATTCTCCCCAAGACCTACAAATTGAACCAACTGCCCTAACCCAAGTATTAGTGGCTGGTGCTGAGGCCAATGGAGTTAGGTTTAATTTTGGAATCACAGTAAAAGCATTTGAATCTATAGGTTCCGATCTCAACAATTCTCTCAATTGCTACCAAATCTATACTGATGCTGGAACCCTAGAAATAGATTGGCTAGTAGTGGCTGCTGGGTTAGGTTCATCTGGGCTGATTAAGATGCTCCACGCACAAGACTTGCAAGTTAGTCAAGATCTACCTGTGACTCTGAAACCAGTACTGGGACAAGCCTTAAAATTGCGGCTCCCTCAGCCAATGGGATATGAAGATTTTCAGCCGGTGATTACTCGTGATGATGTTCATATTTTGCCAGTGGGTAAGCAAGACTACTGGGTGGGCGCAACAGTTGAGTTTCCCGATGATGCAGGTAATGTAGAAGCACAACCAGGGTTACTGGAGGTGGTCAGACAGAATGCGATCGCATATTGCCCTCCTCTAGCCACAGCAGAGATTATCCACACATGGTACGGGTTACGCCCTCGTCCAGAAGGACGACCTGCCCCTGTCATTGGTCAACTGCCTGGTTACAATAATGTTTGGTTAGCAACAGGTCATTATCGCAATGGTGTACTCCTCGCTCCGGCTACAGCACAACTAATTCTCAAAGAAGTTATTGAGTCAGGAAAATAGCTAGAGGTGCGACAATCACGCGAATTTAATTCTTAATGGTAAGAGCGCACCTATTGTTTTTGTTGAGAGTTAATCTTGACATTTCACAGTTAACCGTCAATCTTCAAAAAACACCGATCAATTAAAATATATAGGTTGAATGTTCATGAACTGATCTTTTTAGGAGGCGCGGCGCAACCTCTCACGTTTAACCCCAATGGGGTGTCAGGGGAGTATCCAGCCGTGAATTTTTGATGAAATCTCGATGGTTAATCACGAGTTTGCTGATGGTGCTGATGAGCTGTGGCGAGTCGCCGACTCCACCACCTAAGACAACAACAAGTCCCCAACCGATGCCAACCCCGCCTAATTTAGAGGACACATCTAAATCTGGCAGTTCAAAGCCCACAGCCAAACTGTCTCCTCCGGCATCAGATGCCTTTACTATCTCTGCTAAAGGAATTGGACCGGCTAAGTTGGGAATGACTTTGGGACAGCTAAAACAATCCCTAGGGGATAAAGCAAAATTTGAGGTGAAGTCACCGTTTATTGTCGGTTTCGATGCGATCGCAGTTATCCAATCAGGACAACCCCAATACTATATTCTTTACCCGATGGGAACACCTATGGGTAATTCAACCGTAATGGAAGCGTTATTCACCACAAATCCTAACTATCGCACCAGCAAAGGTGTTGGCCCTGGCACACCCCTAAAACTAGCTGAGGAAGCCTACGGTGACGCTACCTTGTCCTTTAACTATGCCAGCGAGTCTAGGGAATACGTCAATTTTGCCAACCTATCACAAGATATAGCCTTCCGCATCGGAGTAAACGTCAATGATACTAAGAATCAGTTTTCTGGCCTTTATGCTTCACCATTGAAAGAATATAACCAAACCCAGAACTATCGCGACTCAGCGACAATTAAATCTCTAGAAGTCTATTGCCGAGATAAATGTCCTTCACCCTAGACAATCATTTACGTGAGCTTATCATTTAAATGAATACAAGCTCATTTAATCAACAAGCGTTTGAAATTGCTCTGGAAGCAGTAAGGGAACAGTTGCCCCTCAACTCCCCAGGCATGGGGAAATTCTCACCAATTCCCCTACAGGTATTTGAAACTCTCCCATCCACCAACCAAACCCTTTGGGAATTGCTCAACCAAGGTGCAACAGTTCCCTCGATGGTTATTGCTGGGCAACAGACAGCAGGGCGGGGACAGTGGGGACGACAATGGCAATCTCCAAAAGGTGGACTCTACTTATCCTTAGCTTTAGCTCCCAAGTTACAGGCATTGGACAGCGCCCAGCTAACCATGTGTAGTGCTTGGGGAATTGCTACAGCCTTGAGAGCTTACGCTATGCCAGTGTCTCTGAAGTGGCCCAATGACCTACTGCTTAAGGGACGCAAACTTGGAGGTATTCTAACACAAACCCGTGTGCAACAGGGTCAAATTACCAAAGCAGTCGTGGGTGTCGGAATCAACTGGAGCAATGAGGTGCCGGAATCTGGCATCAATTTGTGCTCATTTTGGCAACCCGAGCCCTCTCCCACTGTGACTTCTATAGAAATGCTGGCTGCCATTGTTTTACAAGGACTACTGTCCGGATATCAACTCTGGTCAGAGGAAGGAATGAATAGTTTGCTACCACGATATCTAGCGCTATTCAATTATCAAGGAAGCCAAGTCATGGTAGAAGGAAATCCAGGCATCATAACAGGGGTAACCCCTAGGGGCGAACTGCGAGTGCATCTACACGATACTCCGACCCCAAAAGAAATTTTGCTCAAGCCCGGTACAATCAGTCTTGGCTATCGTAGTTGTTGAGAACTATTACGGTTAAGGGTCAAATGTTAAGCATCAACTAATCAACAAAACAGGAATTATGGCGTTGCTTAATAATGGAATGATTTTAAGAGTTTTGTGGAATGGGCATCTTGCCCGTTCCTGGCGGTGCGACCCGTGGCGAATTTAATTCGCCAACGGTCGCACCTGTGGAATGGGCATCTGGCCGTGGCATGGGCATCTGGCCGTGGCATGGGCATCTGGCCGTGGCATGGGCATCTGGCCGTGGAATGGGCATCTGGCCGTGGCATGGGCATCTGGCCCGTTACAATTTTCGGGCGGGCAGGATGCCCACTCTACTCCTATTCATTCGAAGACTGACGCAAGGCCGGAATTATGGCTGATAGCTAACAAGCGCGAGTATAACTGTGTAGTAATTATTTTTAGTGAGTCGTAAATGACCAAAGAAAACTCCCCTGGTAGCACCCTGTATAGCATTTTCTACCGATGCCCAAAACTCATCCATGGACTGAGTGTGATGAGTAGTATTGGTGTCCTCAGCAGCGGTATGGTTGTGGCCAAAACTCAGTCACCCATAGAAGCTGTATCAGTCAACAACACTACCAAATCTATAACGGAAGCAGCATTTGATCCAACTCTTATTGCTGCTTTGCCTAAACCTACAGCCCCAACTTCCTTTCCGGTGCCAGCTGTGCCAGTGGCAAAACCAGCTCCAGCAAAAGCTGCTGTCATACCAGTAGCAGCAACCAAGGTCACTAAACCCATTGCCCCACGAGCACCAAAAGCTGCCCGGAAATCAGTAGCTCCCTCCGTGGCTATCAAGGTCAAGAAACCGATTGCTCCACCAGCTAGGAAATCTGTCCGGACAAAAGCGATCGCAGTCAAACCAGTACAGCGTAGAACCCAATTCTCTGTACCAGCTAAAGCCACTGTCGCCAAGCCACCAAAAGTCAAGCTCAATCCAGTAGCATTACAGCCTAGTGTTCCAAAAACCGCTGCTAAAAATAGCTATATTGACCGCACAAACTACAATGTTGGTGCCACTAAACGGTACACTCCCCCCTCGGCAGTTGTCTTAACTGAACGGTCAAGGGGTTGTCGCACCGTAGCCAGAAATGGGCAACTCAGGGGGAATTGTGGTGTTGCCCCGAGGCGTCAACCAATTGCTATCACTGGAGGTAGACGGAACGGTAGAGTAACTCAATTACCCAGACCACGAGTAATTAGTACTCAAACTGCTAGATATAATCCCGTTCGACCAGTCAGATATAATTCAGTTCAACCGGTCAGATTTAATCGGGTCAAACCTGCCAAAACTCGTCCAGCTAAATGGGTTCCTCGTGGGATTAGCGTTGCTCGGAGGAATCGGTCTGTAAGGAAACTTCCTACAGCCTTAGCCTACTACAATCTCACCCAACGACCCTCAGGATTGGCCAATTTCAGGCAATCCAGCTTTGTGTTCCCCGTAACCATTCCTTCTGCCATTAGCTCCCTATTCGGCTGGCGGATTCATCCGATTTCCGGTAATCGCCGTTTCCACGCTGGTACAGATATAGCAGCACCCCTAGGTACTCCAGTTGTTGCTGCCGCTGATGGTGAAGTAGTAACAGCTGACTTCTTAGGTGGCTACGGTTTGACCGTTATGGTGCGCCATGAGGAAGGTACCCAAGAAAGCCGCTACGCTCACCTATCAGAAATCTTCGTCCAACCTGGGGAATGGGTACAAAAAGGAACTGTAATTGGGCGCGTTGGCAGCACCGGTAATTCTACTGGTCCCCACCTACACTTTGAATGGCGGCATGCCACTCCCCAAGGCTGGGTAGCAGTTGATGCTGGCTCCCATTTGAAATATTCTTTAGGTCAACTAGTCCAAGCCCTACAAGTAGCCCAAAATACCTCCTTTTCCCTACGAGGATTTTAGGCTGCTGATGGGGTGATGGGGTGATGGGGTGATGGGGACAGAGTTATATCAGCAGCACCAGTTATATCACCATCTCAGTCCCCAGTCCCTTGTCACCCTTCACCCTTTACCCTTTACCCTTTACCCTTCACCCTTTGCATCCAACGATGCAAGCCTTTACTTAGACAAACTTTCCCACCGAGCTTCCACCATCATTCGCACCACATCCGGCATTTTGTATTGGGCTTGCCAGCCTAACTTATCCCTTGCCTTAGCTGGGTTAGATTTCCCTAAAGCCAAATCAGTCGGTCGGAATAAGTTGCTATCGGTCACCACATGCTCTTGCCAGTCCAAGTCAAGTGTAGCAAACGCCGTTGCCACGAAATCTTCTAATTTATAACTCTCTCCTGTCGCTATTACATAATCATCTGGCTGGTCTTGCTGTAGCATTAAATACATTCCTTGAACATATTCAGGAGCCCAACCCCAGTCACGCTTAATTGCCATATTGCCCAAACGAAGCTTCTCTTTACTACCGTTAGCAATCCGACAAGCAGCACTAACAATTTTTTGGGTCACAAATCGTTCTGGTCGTAGGGGAGACTCATGATTAAATAAAATACCAGAGCAGGCAAATAACCCATAGGCTTCACGGTAGTTAGCTACTTCCCAAAACGCTGCTGCTTTAGCAACACCATAGGGACTTCTGGGACGAAAGGGAGTCTGTTCATCAGCGGCTTTGTCTCCAGTATCCCCAAAGCACTCACTAGAACCAGCGTTATAGAGTTTAATGGGAGCACCAGTAAAGCGAATTGCCTCTAATAAATTAATCGTGCCAGTTGCTATGCTTTCTAGGGTTTCTACCGGTTGTCCAAAAGACAAACCCACTGAACTTTGCCCAGCCAAGTTGTAAACTTCATAGGGTTGGAATTTTGTCAGCACTTGCAATACACTACGAAAATCCGTCAGTGTCATTGATTCCAATTTAATTTGGTCTCGGATACCCAAATACACCAATTTCCTAAAGGAGGACATTTGAGCATCCCGTGACGTGCCACAGACAGTATAGCCTTTGTCTAAGAGCAACTTTGCTAAATAGGCTCCATCCTGACCAGATACTCCACAAACCAGTGCCTTTTTCATTAACTTTTCTCAGGAAATAAACGATTCATGTCATGATAATATTAACTATCCATGTTAGATATCACGAATCGAATTGTACACTATAATAAAGAACAAGAATGCTAATTGATAGCCCTGAGCGACAGTCTTTTAAATTCAGGTAATCATCCTAGATTGTCGTTAAAGTATGGCTAATGCTAATTCATTGACAGCGGTTTGCAATTCAGTCAGGTACAAATTCTTGGGTTTTAGGGAGCAGGGAGCAGGGAGCAGGGAGCAGGGAGCAGGGAGCAGGGAAGAGGGAAGAAGGTAGGGAACAGGGAACAAACATTCTCTCAATTGATTTAGGATTGCTATATAGCGCGTAGCGCTAANTTGGCAGTATTCTACCGGGTATATCTAAAGGCCCCCTAATTCGTAATCTACGCTCTATCTGGCTATCCACCCATATATTCCTAGTCAGTGTATTCTTTGTGATGCTAGTATTTCACATATTTCTGGCCTATTACTATCAGTAAATAGGGAACAGGGAATAGGGAATAGGGAATAGGGAATAGGGAATAGGGAATAGGGAATAGGGAATAGGGAATAGGGAGCAGGCAACAGTGGCGTAGGGTGTGTTAGGGACGGGCTCGCCAAGACACAAGCCATAGCAAGTGTTGGGACAATCCGTCCCGTAACGCACCACCGCGTCAAAACCCAATTGAGAAATACTATAATGAATAGTGAGAAAGGAAAACTCAGGGCAAAACTCAGCATTGTTGTAGGAATAATCACTGTTGTATTCGCAGCTGGAACATTTTTCCTAACTCGTTCTGATGTATCTAGCCTTAGCACTTCAACCGTGGCTGGGTTAGCTCTAATCAAGACAATGGTAAAGCAATCCGTACCTTATGAGCTTGCTTTAAGCAATAATAAGCCCACTTTAATAGAATTTTACGCTGACTGGTGTAACACTTGTCAATCCATGGCTCCCATACTAAATAAAGTACACCAACAGTATGGAGAAACCGTGAATTGGGTGATGCTAAATATAGATGACCCCCAGTGGGCTAAACCCATTGAAAAATACCGAGTGACTGGTGTTCCTCAATTCACATTTCTAGACAGTAATCAGAAAGAGACAGAAATCCTAGTTGGAAAAATTCCTGAAACACTTATAACTAAAGTCATCGAAGATATATTATATTGAAAACAGGATTACCATAGGTGACAAGTTGCAGGTTAGAAAGTTACAGGTTAGAAAGTTACAGGTTAGAAAGTTACAGGTTATTAACCCTTAAACCAAACAACCTACCCTACTTCGGACGCCAAAGGCGAACAACAACACAACCTTCAACCCTTCAACCTTCAACCCTTCAACCTTAAACCTTAAACAAACCAACCTTAAACAATATCTGTCTAGAAAGCTGCCAACTTTAAGATACCGATATCAAAACTATGAGACATTACTGCACTAGTTAAGTCCGCACCCATAAGGTTAGCACCACTCAAATCCGCACCCATAAGGTTAGCACCACTTAAATCTGAGCCCTGAAGGTTAGCACCACTCAAATCCGCTCCACGCAAATCGGCTTTGTGTAAGTTAGTTTCAGTCAAATTTGCCTTGATTAAAGTAGCTGCAGTTAAGTCTATCCAACTGAGGTTAGCTCTAGTAAGGTTCGCTTCGGTAAGGTTAACCCCTTCTAAGATAGATACATAAAGCTGAGCACCACTGAGATTTATCCCCTCAAGATCTACCCAACTCAACAATTCCTCACTCAGATTTATGCCCCGAAAATCCCGTTCTCCCCTAGCATATCGCTTCAGTAGTTCCTCAGAATTAGTTGTCGTAAGTTGGCTAGATGGACTCGTGTACAACAGCATAGATAACCTCAAACGTGATCTGGATTCGGTCTGGTGTTAGTGACAATTCCTTACAGATGAGAAATTCTAGACAGACCGTGATATGGCCAGTATCGAAGTATGATGTTAGCGATCGCGTTTACGCAACCGTTTAGCAATGTCTAATTTAGTAGACTATTAGTATAATAATTGAGTACACCTTTAAGATTAAAAACTTGATATAGTGGTTCTGATAGTAATGTGGTAAACAATATTTTTGACAACTTCCAACTTTGATATTACCTATTAGCGTTTTCCCATTCCCTATTCCATAAAATACCAAAGTTATTGTGTACCTCACCTATTTTAGAACTGCTATATATGCTTGAGAATACCTTTAAATTTATTGGCTCGATTAAACTAGCTGTCCCTTTACTTAGTATGATTGTCGCTATCTTAATTGGGGCGACGTTTTACGAATCTCAGGTCGGGTCAACTACCGTGCAACAAGAGATTTACAAAAGTCCGTGGTTTGGAGCCTTAATGTTATTACTAGCCCTCAACCTAGCGGTATCAGCTCTGTATCGCTATCCCTGGCGAGGTGCGCGTAAAATCGGCTTTGCTCTGACTCATCTTGGTATCATCGTAATTATCGCTGGTTCAGCCGCTGTAATCCACTTAGGTGTAGAGGGCATGTTACCTTTGCGCACCGATACGGCTTCGAGCAATCAGATTCGGGTTGAAGGGGAATTTGTGGAAGTGATGACACCATCATCAGAGTTGCAGCAGGCTGATGTATTGATCAAGCCAGATGGTTCAGTCATCCCCAAGCAAATTGGTAAACTGTCTTTGGTAGGCTACAGCGACAACACCATCAAAACAGTTAGTTTTACCGAAGGGGCAACGGCAGATAATCTAGCAGTAGATAATCCAGCAGTGCGATTACGCTTGAAAAGCGATCGCATGGGGCAAACCCTAGAGCGGTATATAGCTGTAGCCCCAGTAGCCTATAGCAAAGTAGGGATTGGGCCAGCTGAATTAGAAATCATTCAGGTTGATACGGTAGCGACAGGAAAAGGAAAATCTCTGCTATCCCCCCCTGAAGAACAAAACCTGAGTCCTTGGGGAAGCATCGAGGTAACGTCAAAAGAAAGGGACAATATAAATACAGAGATTATCGATATAAAACAAGCTCTGTCATCCCAAGCCCCAGACTCCTCAGTCAAAGTCGTCGATTTTTGGCCGGATTTCCGACTAGACGCCAAAAACCAACCGACCACGGCCTCCCAACAACTGAGAAATCCCGCAGTACAGTTAGAGGTATCCACACCAGAAGGGCTTGAACGCTGGTTTGTGTTTGGAAAGGAAAACTTTCCCCCAATTCGTTCAGTGGTATCAGGAGAACCCCAAGAAGGAATTGAGATTAGCTATAACATTCAACCCCAGGAATCACAGGATTATTTCCGGGTGATCGTGACTCAATCAGGTCAGCTATTCTACGCTGCCCATTCCTCGAAAGGATTTAAATCTGGGACTTTAGAGGTTGGAAAAGCTGTAAGTCCCGGTTGGGCAGACTTCCAAATTACCCTAGACGAGTATATTCCCCATGGCAAAATCAATCGTCAGGTCATACCTGTATTTGACCCAAGCGTTAAGGGAGTACCAGCTTTATTAGTCAGCACCGAAACCGGAACCCAAACCTGGTTACCCTGGGGCGAACCGACTACGATTAACGAACCAACAGGAGAAATCTTTGCTGCCTTTAGTCCCAAACTATTGCAACTGCCGTTTGCGATCGCATTAGAAGACTTCATCGTTGAACGCAATGAAGGCAGTGATTCCGTTGCTATGTGGACTAGCAAAATCCGGATCGAAGACCGGGATCACCATGTCATCTCCCACCGCAACGTTTGGATGAACCATCCCACCTGGTATCAAGGCTGGAAAATAGCCCAAGCTTCCTGGAATCCCGGTGACTTAAAACAATCAACCTTACAAATCAAGCGAGAACCAGCCTGGGTAACTGCCTTAACCTGGACAGGCTCCGGTCTAGTAATCAGTGGCATCACTATCATGTTCTATGGTCGAGGGGTAGCCAAAAAACTGCGCCGCCAGCCACAGGAGGTTGAAAGTTGTAGGTTGCAGGTTGAGGGTTGAAAGTTGTAGGTTAAACGTCGTTCGCGTAGCGTGGCCTTTTGGCCAAGGTTTAAGGTTCAAGAACGTTGCAGGTTAAACCTTTGACAGCATCTTTAGTACCAAAATTATTTCTAAACCTGTCCTTTTGTGTTCTGTGTGCCCAAATCCGAAGTTGCCTTGTACTACCATTCTCCCTAGCATACTTTGTTCTAGTTCAGATTAGCGTTTACTCCTATTTAGCTTCAACTCCTGTGTTCTGATGAAACCACTCCAACTCCTGATCGGACTTTGTCTCGGAATCCTAATCCTAATCATACCTCCAACCCAACTGCAACCATCACCCCTAGACCCCTTACAAACCCTAGCCGTCCAACTTGATGGGCGCAAAAAACCCTTAGACACAGTAGCCCGAGAAACCGTAGCCAAAATCCACGGTTCAACTAACTACCGCCTAGAAAACAATCAAACCCTCAACTATCTCCAAACCTACCTATCCCTATGGTTTAATAACCGAGACTGGAACCAAGAACCCTTCATTCTACTTACCTACCGCCCCCTCAAAGAAAAAATTGGTCTTGACCTAGAACGAAAATACTTCTCCTTCGGAGAATTAGTCAGTTCCAACCTAGGTGCCATCGTTCTGGAAGCCAATCAAAAAGAAGCGGACAACATTGAGCTGACCAGAGACGAACGAGAAGCCCTCACCATAGAAGACAGACTGGCATTAATGTTACGCACGGTAGGTACTGATACCCTACCCCTAGTTCCCCATCCCAGTGATAGTAAAGGCACTTGGGTAAGCATACCTCAATCGCAACAGTATTACACCAACGAACAAATTAGCCCTCTACAGCAGAGTTACCAAACACTCAAACAAGCCTATCGTTTAGATCCCCTACTGACTACTGTGGAGGTTGGGCAAGTCGCGGAAACACTACATCAGCAGTTAGCCGCTCTTAGCCCTGAAATTTACCCCAAGGATTCCGTGCTGCAACGGGAAGTTAACTTCTCTAGTTTTCGCCCGTTTAGTAAAGCCTGGAAAATTTATGCGATCGCATTACTAGTCCTGTTATTAGGATTATCCCTCAAACAATTCGACCTCTACTCAGGAGCAGTAGGAATTTTCCTCACAGGTCTTTTCATCCAAGGCTACGGCTTTATCACCCGCATGGAAATTGCCGGACGTCCCCCAGTCACCAATATGTATGAATCCGTAGTGTGGGTTGGATTTGGGATTGCCGCTATTGCCCTAGTCTTTGAGCTAATCTACCGGGCAAAATACTATCTGTTAGCCGCTGCTCCTTTATCAATCCTTTGTCTACTTCTAGCAGACAGTCTTCCAGCCGTCCTAGATCCAAGTATTGCCCCCCTTGTACCAGTACTACGGGACAACTTCTGGCTCAGTATCCACGTTCCCACCATTACCCTCAGCTATGCTAGTTTTGCATTAGCAATGGGATTAGGACATATTATTCTAGGACATTATCTAGTTGCTCCCCAATCCTCTCAACGAATTGCCCATCTATCAAAATTCAACTATCGAGTCCTACAAATTGGTGTGTTACTGCTCACTACTGGCATTATTCTCGGTGGGATCTGGGCTCACTTCTCCTGGGGTCGCTTCTGGGGTTGGGACCCCAAAGAAACCTGGGCGTTGATTGCCCTAATGTGTTACATAGTCCCCTTACATGGTCGTCTGGTAGGATGGTTAGCAGACTTTGGGATGGCAGTCATTAGTGTAGTTTGTTTTAATGCTGTGTTGATGGCTTGGTATGGTGTTAACTTTGTTCTCGGTACTGGTTTACACAGTTATGGATTTAGTACTGGTGGCTCAGAATTGATTGTCGGGACCCTAGTTGGTTTAGACTTATTATTTGTAGCAGCTGCAGCTACCAGACATAACCGTTGGTTGCTCTCTAAATCTAGTGAAAATCTAGTGAAACAGTTGAGTAAAAACCAACAAGTTATGGCTAACGAGAATTAAAACGAATTAAAACTAAATTAAAATGCACAACTAATGACGAAGATATGATCCAGCTAAATTAGCTGATAATGGTTTCTATTGAAAATTCCTGAATTGACAGATCAGATAAGTAATCGTTGATTATGGTTTATTATTATAATTGATCGTTTGCCACATAGAGGTATACTATGGATCGTCGTAAATTTATGGGCTGGTTTGGTGTTGGTGCATTAGCTACTTATCTACCAGTAGCATTAGCTGCCTGTAGTGCTGAGGAAAGTCAGCCACAAGCAACAGAAAAGGAAAGCCCTAAGATTGATAAGTCGGTGCGAGAGGATGGATTCCAAGCCGTTGGCACAGTGCAGGAGTTAGAAGAAAAAGGCAAAATTAGCGACAAGATAGCAGATATTCTAGTCGTGCGTAATCTCAGCAACAATAGTCTTGTTGCCGTAAACCCTAGGTGTACTCACCAAGGCTGTAGCGTGGATTGGAAGCAAGAGGATAAAATATTTAACTGTCCTTGCCACGGTTCTAAATTTGATTTAGATGGCAAAGTAACTAAAGGACCTGCAGACAAACCCTTGAAAAGCTATGAAACAAAGGAAGAAGATAATTTAGTTTTGGTAAAAGTAAGCTAGTCATTTAGGAGCAGGTTTGATATTGCAGCTGAAGTCCCCCTTTTTAAGGGAAATTTAGGTGCAGCTGAAGTCCCCCTTTTTAAGGGAAATTTAGGTGCAGCTGAAGTCCCCCTTTTTAAGGGGGATTTAGGGGGATCTCTTTGCACCTCATGGGAGAGAGAATTGCTATAACTAACCTGCTCCTGCGTCTTTCCAATTCAAAAATTAAGGCTTTGTTCATTTAAAATAATGTCTTGATAAGTACCTGACTTCACTAAACGACCTTGATCGAGTAAATAGATACAATCACAATGTTCAATAGTGGAGAGACGGTGGGCAATGATAATCATCGTTTTAGTGCCATTCAACGATTTAATTGCTTCATTAACCAAGTATTCAGTTTCATTATCTAGTGCAGAAGTCGCCTCATCTAGGACTAAAATTTCCCTTTGATGGTAAAGTGCGCGAGCAATTCCTATCCGCTGACGTTGACCACCAGATAAACGAACTCCCCGTTCACCAACAACAGAGTTAACTCCCTCAGGCAATTGCTCAACAAACTCCGCAAGTTGAGCAGATTGCATAGCGTGATCTAATCGTTCTCGATCAATCAAATGCTTTGGAATACCAAAGGCAATATTTCCTTCGATTGTGTCATCTATCAGAAAAATCGACTGTGGGATATAGCCAATTAAATTTTGCCAGGAACGCAGATTATTATATATCGATTTACCCTTGTACCTAATCTCACCACTCTCAGGAGCTAATAGACCTAAAATAACATCAACTAATGTTGTCTTACCTGAGCCTGATTTACCGATTAAACCAATAGATTGACCTTTGTTGATAGTCAAGGATATGTTCATAATAGTAGGGTCTAAAACCTTGGGATAGCGGTAGGTAATTCTATTAATTTCAATTTGATTATCCTCCGGTGATAGACTTCTATTAATGTCAATGGACTTGGCAAAATACCTGAATTGCTCTGAGGGAGTATTAGGCTTGGATAGGGGATATAAAGCTGATAAATATGTAGGCTCCAAAATTTTATCTACTTCAATGTTTTCTAACTCTTTTAAATCCAAGTATATTTTATTAATCGAATAGCTGGAGTTTCGCATCAAAGCAATATTAGATGTTAAATGACTAAATGCTGGAATCATGCGCACAGAAGCCAAAGCGAAAATACCTAAAACTTGGATAATATTTTCTGTTCCAAGGTTAAAGACTAACACTATAGATACAAAAGCTACTAAAAATGTCACTAAAATCGCTTCAATTATAATGCGAGGCAAAGCTTGGAAAGTATGAAACGATGTCATGCCATTAACCAGTTGATCGACTTGAGCACTCATTTGCCTTTCAAAGTAAGATTCGCAACCAATAATTCGTGTTTCTTTTAATCCTCCAAGGCTATGATTTATGATGCGAATCATTTCCTCCTTAGATTGAGATACTTTTTTTCCCCATTCGGAAATTTTGTCTTTAAATTGGTAGATAATCCCCAAGGGAATTAGTAAAATCAAGGCTAGAGTAATTGTTGCGATCGGATCGGTGATTATTAGTAAAATAACTAAAAAAAAGATAATAATAAAACTGGCTACGGTTTTGAGGAAAGGAATCATGAATTTTACACTAAAAACTCCAGAGTCTTCCAAGACCGTGTTGATCAAAAAAGCCGTATTTTTCCTAAGATGAAATGTGTAAGGTGCTACCAAGTAGGCATGGAGCAAATTTGAGGATAGTTCACCGTACTGAGTAAAGCTAAATTTAAAGATATATTGTTGAGCTTGGAAACTTAATAATGATTTAGTCCAGAAGGCAACAATAATGATTAAACCTAGCAAGGCAATAAACTGAACTTCAGAAGTTAAACTTAACTTGACATAAACCCAATGCAGCCGAGAATTTAGTTCAATCAACCTTGGGTTAGTAGCTAACCCCATAAATGGCCCGACAAGTCCAATACCTACAGTATCCAAGAGGGAGGTTAGTAATATTAATAACAGAAGAGGGATTAGTCGGAGTTTTCTTTCTCCGAGAATGTATAAAAAATTTGACAAATAGCTAACCATTTGGTATGTAAAATATTATGAGTATAAAGGAATAATTTAGTGTAAATCAGCTTTATGATGTCGTCAAAGATAAGAGGAAAGATTGAGGTTTGGTCAAATCTAGACAATTGTCCTAGTCCGCTGGCATTGCCGGCATCAAGAGAAGCTCGACAATCTCAATCCCTTCCATAAAGCCATTCAGCTCTCGAAGGTGAGCTAATGCCGAATTGCGTTGATTGAAGTAACTCTGATTAGACTGTTAGCATCTATAACGTTTATAAAAGAGTTTTTAAAATCCAGAAGCCCACAAGCCCTGTTAGTGTCGGCATCCTGTCTAGGTTATACTTCCTATAAAATATATTGATAATTTTTATAATTAAATTGTTTATTATTTTCCTAGGAAAAAACGAGTAATTTCATAGATTTTAATTGCCCTTAATTTAGCCAGAATAGTAATTGATAAAATGAGTCAACATATTAGCCGATTTTATTGGAAAATTTATAGACAATTCTACTGGCCATTTATAGTGTGTTTTCTATTATTTTTTCTGAGCAAAATGCCGGGAATCAGGATAAAATAAAATGACAGGTCCGCGCTATCCACGCTCTCGGACCCCTTTAGGGATGATGGTACTATAGCGCTACGCGCAAGTCAGCAAGGTTCTTGCGTCAGAAGTCAAAAGTAAGCTATGAATAAGTTTGCTGAGTTTAGGAATGTCCTAAGCTTAATGCGTAGTGCTATACCTTGCCCTTAGTGCTTAGTTCACTTACCTCAAAATGCTCAAATGACCAATGACGACTGGCTAGAAATCGGTAGAATTGTTTCCCCCCATGGGCTAAAAGGAGAGTTGCGAGTCTATCCCAGTTCTGACTTTCCCGAGAGGTTTGAGGAGCCAGGACAGCGCTGGTTAAAACCACCAGGGGATAATCCACCCCAACCTGCAGAATTACTTTGGGGACGTTTTGTCCCTGGTAAAGGGTTATATGTTGTGCAGCTAAAGGGGGTAGACAACCGGGATCAGTCAGAGGCGTTGCGCGGTTATCAACTGTTGGTACCAGCCAGCGATCGCCCAGAGTTAGAGGAAGATGAGTATCACATCTTAGACTTGATTGACCTTGAAGTGTTTAATCAACTCACTGGTGAAGCTGTGGGGGTAGTCGTAGACGTGATCCCAGCTGGTAATGACCTTTTGAAAGTCAAATTGCAATCTTCAGTGCAACCCCCCCCAACCGATGCGGAAACTGCACCACCCACTCGAACTAGCAAGAAACGCCAACCCAAGGGTAAGAAGGAACCACAGCCAGCAACGGTACTGATTCCCTTTGTGAAAGCGATCGCACCAGTGGTCGATCTCGAAAATGGTCGGATTGAGATTACGCCTCCTGCGGGTTTACTAGAAGTCAATCAACGTTAAGTCATAAGCGTGCCACGCATCTAAATTTAATTTGTATTTAATCTGTTCATGTTCTGTGAGGGTGATAACCGCCCCGAAATCCTGACCAGCTCTAGCTTTAAGGTCACTATTATCCCAAATTATACAATGCCCGATTTCGCCACTTACCTCGCCACTTACCAAGGGCGGGTTAAGTGGTATCCTCCTGGGAGTGGAAAGCTGAGATTGAAGCCTTGACCTGATCAATCCTTGCTAGGTCATGTTTAATCGTATTTTAATATAAGTTTTTATTATAACTAATTTATCATCCAGAATCAACTTAGTACCTAAATATTTAGTAATATTAAAATGAGTAAGTTAATTAAAGTTAACAAAAAGCTGTGTCTACACAAAAACTAATACCCTACCACACTACGGAAAACCATGTTTGGAACTGGCAAGGTAACCATATTCAATACACCGTCATGGGGACTGGTAAGCCTCTACTGTTGGTTCATGGTTTTGGGGCATCCATTGGACATTGGCGTAAGAATATTCCTGTCCTAGCCGCAGGGGGTTATCGAGTGTTTGCCATCGATCTGCTGGGATTCGGAGGTTCTGATAAACCTGCCTTATCCTACACCGTAGAGTTGTGGCAACAACAAATAAAGGACTTTTGGGATACCTACATCAATGAACCTACCATATTTATCGGTAACTCCATTGGTGCTCTGTTAAGTCTGATGGTGGTCACAAACTATGCTGAGATTGCTGCTGGTGGTGTCTTAATCAACAGTGCTGGTGGACTCAATCACCGCCCTGAAGAGCTAAATCTACCTTTGCGCTTGGTCATGGCAGCTTTTACGAGATTAGTGAACTCTCCAACCTTTGGACCGTTCCTGTTTAACCGTATCCGCCAGAAACATCGCATCCGCAGCACCCTTCGTCAAGTCTACTGTGATTCAGATGCCATTACAGAGGAACTTGTAGAGTTAATCTACCAGCCTGCTTGTGATCCCGGTGCTCAAAAGGTATTTGCATCAGTTCTTACTGCTCCTCCTGGTCCTAGACCTAGTGAACTTTTACCGAAGTTACAAAGTCCTCTACTCATTCTTTGGGGAGAAGAAGACCCTTGGACACCGATTTCTGGTGCTACCATCTTCCAAAAACAGAGTCATCAGGGTAAAGACGTAAAATTTGTAGGAATTCCTAAGGCTGGTCACTGCCCTCATGACGAAAACCCAGAGTCCGTAAATTCACTGATTCTCGATTGGTTGTCATCTCGCTGGTGAAATAGAAAAGCAAGTAATCAGGGTCAATCACGTTAGTAATAAGGGTAAACTTTAACATTTACAGCTAGTTATAATACTGAAGATTACCCCTGTAACCCAAGATAATATTCCGTAAATTCACTGATTATAGATTGGCTTTTTTATGCATATAAATACTAATAAGCAATATCCCTGAAGCCATAGACAATCCTATCGGTGATTAGCCGTAATCAGATAGTTATTATGGAATCAACAGCTAGATTTTCGGTGCATAGATTGTTAGGACGAATTAATGTGAAGTAACCGAAATTGAGTGAGTGTGATCTATGTACGTGTTATTACTGATGACCGGAGCGGTAAGAGTTAATTTAACTGCTTATTCAAGAGGTTTGAATGATTCAGATATTCTTAAAAAAGCGCTTGTCAGGGTCAGATTGTTTAAAGAACCAGCTAGGGTGGCTCTCAAATAAAAATCAGGTAAAGCTCCCGCAGTATTCCAGAGAAATATTTAAGTAAATTCACGGCAAGCTTTTTGAACTTTTGCTGATTCTTAAAGATTGTTTAAGTGGTTGTCGCGACGTCTTTATTGTCAATAAATATCACAATTTAGAAGAAACAAAAATTGGCTTCCAAGTGTTAAGAGTTTAACACGGAAGCTTTAACTCTTTGTTGCCAAGATAGGACTTACCCTATCAGGGGGTTTCCCCCCCCCATCAAGAAGTTCACTATACCACTTATTCTCTACTAATAGTGTGAATACATTGTGAATGCAGAAAATATACAAGAATTCCTAGGAAGTCATTTATGCACAGAAGGAGATCATAATGACGATTATTGAAGAATTAGCCAAGGGCTATATGACAGCTCCAGCCTATGAAGCTCCTCTATCGTTACTTAGAGAGTTTCGTCAATTTGTGATTGACTTAGCAAAGGTAGAATTGCAAGGCGTCAATTTTGAGTATGTTGACTACCAACCCTACTTTCGAGGACCAGATCTATGTCTGAATGACATCAAAGCTGACTTTGAACAAGGAAATGTTAAAATCAGCGCCCAATATAATGAATCAGATCTACTAGGTAAGGACGTCAACTTAATTTACCGATGTATTCATGAAAGGCATCACGTTAAACTAGATGTGGACTTTGGCTGGGAAGGCGAGTGCGCCATTGCTGCTCACATTATGTCCTTTACAGACAACCTGTTTTTTAAGCAACTTCTCTTTAGTGAGGGGTTAGGGCAAGTGGCTGTGCGCCTGCATACAGGAGAATTTCCTGATGACCAAAAAGTCGTTCTCTTTGATGAAGAGGTTATACATTGTATGGAGAAGACAATGAAAAATGTCAGAAATATCCGATGCCAGAACCATTGATCGAACTGAAGGGAGTGAGCAAATCGTTTGGAAGCAATGTCATTTTGAATCAGTTGGATCTGAAAATTTATCAGGGTGATGCCCTAGTCATTATTGGTCCTTCTGGAACCGGCAAATCAACAATTCTTCGGATTATTGCTGGCTTACTACCTGCTGATGTCGGTGAAGTTTATGTTAAAGGGCAACGGCGCTCCGGTTTAATAGAAGATGCTCAAGACCGCATTGGCATTGGTATGGTATTTCAGCAGGCAGCTTTGTTTGACTCGCTGACGGTGGAAGAGAATGTGGGTTTCTTGCTTTACCAGCACTCTAAACTACCACATCATCGAATTAGGAAATTGGTTAATCAAAGTCTGGAGATGGTAGGGTTATCTGGTGTTGGAGACCGCTACCCAGCTGAGTTATCAGGAGGTATGCGCAAACGAGTCAGTTTTGCCCGTGCTATAATTTCTAATCCTGATAATCCCAGGGACAACCCAGAGGTGTTACTCTACGACGAACCAACCGCTGGACTTGACCCGATCGCCTCAACAGTGATTGAAGATTTAGTGCGCCAGATACAACGGGAAGAAAACGCTTGTAGTACTTACCTAATGGTTACCCATCAGGAGAGTACAATTCGCCGCACCGCTGACCGGGTTGTTTTCCTCTACAAAGGCAAAGTACAGTGGTCCGGCAGCGTTGGGGAGATAGATACCACAGATAATCCTCTAGTGCAGCAATTCTTTAGTGCCAGTACCACTGGTCCAATTCAAGTAGTAGGTTGACTCTAGGTCAGGAGACTGTATTGATTAATTTGGTTAGGTTCATTGGCTCTAGGTTGAATGGCTCTAGGCTAAGCGGCTCTAATTACTAGTCAATCACCAGGACCTGTGTTAGCCATTCGGGCTGATCTCGATGCCCTGCAGATTCAAGCAACAAAATGATCAGGTGCGACCCGTGGCGAATTTAATTCTTAATGGTAAGAGCGCACCTATGCCTTATCAGTCACAGCATGATGGTCGAATGTATCCTTGCGGTCATGATCGACATACTCCGATCTGCCACAACAGGAGTTTGACAAAGTTGCTGCCAACTTGCTAGACTAAACGTAGTCATAACGACTACGCATAATAGCCGCTTTCCTTAGATAATTGGTAGCTTTCACGACAAAAAATCACAACTTGAGGTGCGACCCGTGGCGAATTTAATTCTTAATGGTAAGAGCGCACCTAACCTACTGAAACACTAAGCACTCAGCTTGGTTGACGGTTGACAGTCAACCAGACTCAGCACTCAGCACTCAGAAATCAGTACTCAGCAATCAGCAATCAGCACTATAGTTAAACAGAGGTTAGTGAGATGGTGAACATTGTTGGAATTAGTGGTAGTTTACGTCCTGAATCCTATAGCTATCAGGCTCTAGAGCATGCCATAGACCGAGTGAAAGCTCATGGTATATCCACTGAAATCCTTGACTTGCGTCAGATGCAATTACCATTTTGCACTGGTGATAGTGACTATGCAGACTATCCAGATGTCACCCGATTACAGGAAACCGTGAAGCAAGCTGATGGCTTAATTCTGGCAACACCGGAATATCACGGTAGTGTCAGTGGTGTACTTAAAAATGCCCTAGATTTGATGAGTTTTGAACATCTCGAAGGCAAAGTTACCGGTTTGATTAGTGTATTGGGGGGTCAGTCTAATAGTAACGCTCTCAATGACCTACGGATAATTATGCGCTGGCTACATAGTTGGGTCATTCCAGAGCAAATTGCCATTGGTCAGGCTTGGAAAGCCTTTGGTGAAGATGGCAAGCTTTTGGATAAAAAACTCTCCGAGCGCTTCGATAAATTTGCTGAAAGTTTGGTAGCAAATACTCAGAAGTTAAGGTAAGCTCAAATCCGCTTAGGGACTTGGGTTTGACACTCCCCGTCCTGGAAGAACGGGGATTCTCACTTGGCCTATGGCCACGCTACGCGAACAACGAGCTGTCTTGCCTAACCTTGCCGGAGCAAGGATTGGTAGAGGACAATTCTCCATGAGCGTGTTTGGTCTATGACCTAGGTTTCGGTGTGCCCCACCGTACCTAAACTATTAAGGATTTAGATAGACGATGATTTTAAATATTTTTTTTAATCTTAGATTTTTATAGACGACCAAATCTTTAGATTGGACCCGTGCAACATGCTTATCTCTTAGCTTGTTTTTTACATTGTCTACTTATTCTAAGATAGTGTCTATTTTATCCCTATTGTTTTTAGTTATCTGTTTAGATTGTTATACTAACACGCTCTGTGAAAACTGTCAAGTCAGAGATTAAAATAAAAGCCGTCTGCCGAAGGACGGGGCTTTAAACCCATTTTTTTTAAAAAAAATACCAATTAAAGTAGGGTGGCCAAAGTATAGCAATTCTCATTTTGAGGCGCGCACTACCATGGGAATTTAATTCTTAAGGTGCGACCCGTGGCGAATTTAAGAATTAGATGCGGAAAGCGCACAAAGAGCAGAAAGCGCACCTATTCGGTTTTAGGGAGCAGACGACTAAGGTCGTGGGCCACGCTTTCGGGCAAAGCCTAACGCTGTGCAAACGCGAACGGAGCAGCGAGTAGCGCTGGATCGCTTCGTCCCTTGAATTTGGAAATTTGGAAATACCATTACACCCATTGCTATATAAAAAACTGGCTGTGTTGTGAAGGGTGTTACCCCTCACAGCACAGCCAAGCTGATCATCAATTACGGCACAGGATGGCTGATTTGTGCGATCTGTTAGGTATGTCTTTATTAAAAAGCAATTTACCATGGCTGTGTTGCCAGTTTGGCAGTAAATTAGATTTCCACTGCACTTACTCGAACACAAGTATCTATAAGTGTACCTAATTAGGAGTTATCTTAGGTACTGAGTCACCTGATAAGCAAATTAAATTATCCTTCTGAGTGTTGATGATTCCCCGTTGGCGAAGCTTTCCGATCAAGCGAGTGACAGTCACGCGGGTGGAGCCAATGGCACTACCGATTTGTGCATGAGTTAAGGGAAATGGTAAGCAGTAACCTTCCTGACACGGTTCCCCGAACTCTTCAACCAATAGTATGAGAAATCCCAAGAGCCGATCAATGGTTCGTCGCTGTCCTAAGGTACTCAGCCACAGTAGTTTGCGTTGATGCTGAAGCCTAAATGCATCTAAGATCTCCCGTCGGAAGTGTGGCCAGTTGTCTAAGTCATCCCAGTACATCCATACCACAGCAGTTTGCTCAACGTGGGAGTAAGCCTGAAGTGTGAAGGGTGAAAGGGCAACAATTTCAAAAGGCTGACCCGCACCAATGAATCCTAAAAATGCTTCTTCCATATTCTGATGGGAGCATTGAGATCCAGAAAAATTGGGGCTAGCACTGACTTGAGAAGTACCCACCAAACGGATTGCCCCCCGCTCTACCAAATACAACAACCCAGGACGGGTAGGAATCCGCTCATCTTTGCTAAACGTCCTATAACGGTAGTGTTCCTGTCCCCAATCTAAGATCCTTTGCCAAGTTACAAAGGGTCGGGATGCCTCTAATGGGTCGGATGGTGAATACATAAGCTCCGAGCCTGATGGATACACAAGTTTATCTAGATCTTACATGGACTCCAAAGTAACAAAAAATACCTTGATGAGTAGCTCATGGCGCGTAAATTTGTCAGGTAATTCTGCTGCCCTGAGTACCCGATTACAACAACAGATATCGAGAGCAATGGTATATTCTGGTATTCCCCAGTTGATATTGGAAACGATTCCTTTAGAACGCTGCTCAGATAATACTGGTGTAGCATATCGCTCAGCGATCGCTCTCAAGCTTTCTCGCGCCATGCAGCAAAGTCCTCTAGCCATTGCTGATCAGTTAACTGTATCTTTGCCAACCATAACTCAAGATGGTGGGAAACAAAACTTGATCGAATTCGAGGTTGAAGTAGCTCCTCCAGGCTGGATTAATTTTTGGCTGACAGATCAGGGGTTAGCAACTTGGTTACAAGATTGGATTCAACCTTCAACAGACACCCCGATTAGCTTTCGGCCTCAACAAGGTCAAAAAAATCTCTTGCCCTACTTAGAACTTAACACTCAGCACTCAGGACTCTTCTGGCAAGATACTTCCAAGATCTTTAGAGTTCAGTATGCCCATGCTCGTTGCTGCTCACTCCTGCACTTGGCTCATCGCCAGGGCCTAATCCAGATTCAGAGTATGGACTTGAAAACCTCTAGGGGACTGATAGTTGTGCCATATCCAATTCCCTGGTTAAAAGACGACCTAGGAACAGGGACAAATCAGCCGCTTATACAGTTGCTCCATCCAGCAGAAAGACTTTTGATTGGTCAACTTATTGACTTGACAGACTACTTGAGTGGAACCGAATCAAAGAATTGGCTAAAGTTGGCAAGTTCTGTGAGTAATGCGTTTGAGCAGTTCTACCGTAGATGTCGCATTTGGGGGGAGGTGAAACACCAGACCCCTAGGCTGGCTCAAGCAAGGTTAGGATTAGTGGGAGTAACTCAAGTAGTTTTGCGATCGCTTCTAGAAGACCAACTGGGTGTCCCTGCACCAGGTGAACTTTGACCGAAAAAAAAATTTTGCCAAAGGGGTTGACAAATCCAGAAAGCTTTCGGTATATTTACGGATGTGTGAGGAGCGAACCAGTCAGGGAACCGAGACGAAACACGGCCAGTCGTCGGTTCCCTTTCTGATTTAATTACCTGATTTAACGAATGGGGAGTTTGAGGGGTCGAAATTCCCCATTCCTCTTAAGGATGGGGATGGATAGACCCCTCAAATTCGTCCGCCTGATTGATTTTCGATATATTGCTTGACTTGATCTAAAGGTGCAACTCACAGGAATTGACCCCTGGTTTTTGGATAAATTGGCGGAGTTGCTGGAAACGTCAAAATTCCTCAAACGTAACCCATTGCAGACCTTGAACAAAGAGCAGTTATGGGTTTAATTCCTGTGACTTTAGGCGAAGTTCGCTCTTGGTCTTCTCCTTATTAAGGATATATGAAATCGAGATAAGGAAACTTTTTGATTTCCTTATCTATAGTGCAGGGAATAGGGAATAGGGAATAGGGAATAGGGAATAGGGAATAGGGAATAGGGAATAGGGAATAGGCAATAGGGAGCAGGGGGTAAGAATTGACGAAAACAGTATTATAAAAATACTAATCCTGGGCTGAAATCTTGCACCAGTACAAAAAAAACTTAATAACGGAAGCGATAACAATCAATTTCAGTACTGAAAGCGATGCAGTCGGTAAAACGGGGTTTCTCCCACTCGCCCTTTGCATCAAGAGAGAGTAAAATCTTAATCACTGTTCCCTGTTCCCCGTTCCCTGTTCCCTACTTTTACAGGTAAATTTTAAACTTGGTGCAAGATCGGAGTTCAAAACTGATCCGTTTCTCGTGGTCCGGTGGCACCGCCTTGGTTGAGGAATAAGTTACCGGTTGCATCGTTTTGATAGATACAGCGGATTTCTGGTGAACCTTCAAGGACACCAGTGAAACCAAAAGTATTCATCCGATTTTTGCATTCCCGGACCTGTTCCGATGAGATCAGCCTCCTCTGTTCCAGAATTGACCAGTTATTCCGACGTAAAACACACCCAGGTCGCATCTTGGGCTGGGTCACATACACATTAAAGGGATTGAGAGTCACGAAAACTTGCATATCCGTCACCATCGCACTGGCACCATACTGAATACAAAGCTCTGGGTTTGGTGCGCTGCGGTCAATCACTTCACGGGAGGCAACGTTTTCTGGGTTGAGAGTGGCACCAGAGCTAAAAGCAATACCAACTCCAAGTCCCAAGACAAAAACCCCACCAAGAATCGCTAAGGTTGTGTAATTAAGTTCAGGTATCCCATTAGAACTGTTGGATTCACGTTTCATTGGATTGAATTAACGTAATTAACGTTTAGAATTTTCTGGGTCAAGATTTCCTGGGAGTAGTTGCTACTTGCCCCCTTATTTCAGTATGCCAGGTACGCCAAGATTAATCCGGAGATGGGGAGCTGGGGAGCTGGGGAGCTGGGAAGATGGGGAGATGGGGAGCTGGGGAGCTGGAGCTGGGGAGATGGGAAACATGTTTGAGGTATAGTAAATTTTTGTCTTAACCCGACTCCCGATCACCAATTGCTGCTTTCAACAATACATCTGCTCCAAATCGCACAGCATCGGTACAAGGTAAGCCAGTCTCTGTTTGTACCTGTTCAATGGCCGACCGGGCAGCTTGATCATCCAAGTGGCCAGTATTAAGTGCGATCGCAATCACCTTTACCTGACCAAATGCCCCACCAGCACTAGCAACGGTCTCGTAAAGCTGAATCACCTTGGGTAATGGGGGAATCGGCACATGGTCATGATTACGAACAGACTGCTGTCCAGCTCGATGCACTAATAGTAATCCCGTGGGCTGAGTTCCTCGAATTAGCGGTAGAGTAGCTGTAGAACCAGGATGCAACAGAGAACCTTGCCCTTCTACGATCAATAACTCGTGGTCATTACCATAGCGCAGTACCATTTGTTCCACAGCACCAGCCGCAAAGTCTACCCGAATCCCATCCAAGGGAATGCCATCCCCAGAAATCATAATTCCAGCTTGACCGGTTGCTAGAAACTTCGATGATATGCCCTGACGTTGGGCGCACAAATATAACTCCAGAGCTGCTGACATTTTGCCCACTACCATATCTGTACCTACTGTCAAGATGCGCTGACAAGGTAGCGATCGCGCTTGAGCACTTGCTATTCCTAATCCCTTCGGTTCCCGACGAATATCCCAAATTACCTGACCGTCTTGCAGTAATTGCTGTAACTCTGGGTCAGATGCCATGGGAGTATGCAAACCATTGATAATCGATAACCCTGCTCCTACCCCTACTTTGACCTCCTGCCTCGAAGGCTCTGGTAATGCTCCCCCAGAGGGCGCAATACCAATGGCTAGGATATCCGGTTGATAAGCCAGGGCAGCAGACACGGAATCTACAATCGGGACATTAACCTTAATTCCAGTTAATTTAGACAAAGACTGTCCAGCGGACTCGTGGTCAATCACTACTACAATCTCAGTTGGGCAATAGCGTAACAGAGTCAGTCCGGTTTTGCCTTTTGAACCAAGAATCCCTTCATGGAGTAGAATCGCCATACGCCGATTAGTGGTTAAATTCACTGCGTTTCACCCCCAGTCCTGGTAAATTATTCGGTATCAAATGCCCATTTTGTAGGGTTGCCCCTGTGAAGGGGTCATCTACTAGGTTTAAGTGACTGTCTAAATCAAGATAATCTGCGAGTGGTGAGAGATGAGAAGCTGCTGTATTCGCCAGAGTACTGTCAGAATAGCAACCAAACATCACCTGCAACCCACAAGCTTTTGCGGTATGCACCATCCGTATTGCCTCAGTTAAACCACCGGATTTCATTAGTTTGATGTTAATACCATGGACACAGTTTGCCAATGGCGGAATATCTTGGCAAGTCTTGCAACTTTCATCCACAAATATTGGTAAAGGGGATTGCTTATACAACTGGGGTAAATCCACCTCTTTTCCAGGAGCGAGGGGTTGTTCCACATGCCTCACCCCCTGATTCGCCAGCCAGTTACACATCTCTACCCCTTCCTCCAAACTCCAACCCCCATTGGCATCTACACTCAACTCGGCTTCTGGTGCCTCATCTCGGATAGCCAGAATCATCTGTTGATCAGCAGCAATCCCCTCAGGTGAACCTAATTTAATTTTCAGTACATGAGCACCAGTAATGGGAATCCATTCCTGCACCCGTTGCCTGGCCTTTTCTGGGTCACTAATGCCTACCGTAGCGGAAATTGGTACAATTCGGCGGCGGTTCAATCCCCACAGCCGCCAGAGGGGCAATCCCACCCGCTTCCCTAGCCAGTCATGTATTGCCAAATCAATGGACGCCCAAGCCGCTGATGGCACCTGTACCTCCTCCAAAACCCGTTCAATTTGTTGGTGTTCCCAAGGACTAAATACCTCCAGCATCGGGATAACCACCTCTAGGGCTTCCAGCAGAATCTCAGTAGTTTGCTTATGGGGGGTGGGGGTTAGGAAACTTTCTGTGCCTGGATCTGACGAGCTATTGCTGAGGCTAGTTGCCTTTCCTAGGGAAAAGGGAGACCCTTCGCCCCACGCTTCAATACCCTCTTGTTCGATCCTGACCCAGACATTGGTGGTTTCAGAAGTGGTGCCACGACTGATGGTTAAAGGGAACTGCTTATGTACCGTGAACGTTTCAACGCCAATACGCATTGTTTATTTAGTATATGGTTATTTAGTTTAAGGTTAAAGGTTAGTTGGTTGAAGGTTAGTTGGTTGTTCGCCTTTGGGGTTCGGTGAAGGGTAGCTTGAAGGTTATTTGGTTAAAGGTTGAAGGTTGTTTAGTTGTTCGCGTAGCGTGGCCAAAGGCCAAGGTTGTTCGCCTTTGGGGTTCGGTGAAGGGTAGCTTGAAGGTTATACTCTACTAGGACGATGGTCAATAATAGGTTTGCCAGATCATACTCGCCTACAAGGTGTAACCTCTAACCTACATACAACCTGTAACCCAATTTGTAACCTACAACCTACAATCTGTAACCTGTAACCTACCACCTGTAACCTTCAACCTCTAACCTGTAACCTTCAACCTCTAACCCAACCTGTAACCTGTAACCTGTAACCTTCAACCTCTAACCTGTAACCTGTAACCTGTAACCTTCAACCTTCAACCTGTAACCTTCAACCTTCACCCTTAATACTGTAACTTATCCTTTTGTAATTATTCAGTAATTTAATGATTTCAATACAGCCATGGAAAACCATGAAATCAAAGTTGGTTTTTGACAATAAATGGTGTCGAGTCAGGCAAGATGAAGTAGAATTACCAAGTGGTGAAATTGTTGATGACTACTTCATCAATGTTAGACCGGATATTGTGCTGATACTGGCAATTACTTGCGATCGCAATGTTGTTTTTGTCCGTCAATATCGCCATGGAGTGGGAGAAATTTTATTGGAACTCCCTGGGGGTGGTTTCAACTCAACAGTAGAAGATAGTCTGAAGGCAGCTGCTAGGGAATTAGAAGAAGAGACTGGTTATGTCTCTGACCATATGTTTTCCCTAGCAACCTTATATGATAATCCGGTCAAAGATACCAATACAATTCATTTAATTATGGCAGAGCAAGCTCAACCATCGGGTATCCAAAATCTAGATATTACGGAAGAGGTGGAAATTGTTTTGGTACCTATAGACGAGGTTTTAAAAAAAATTGAACAAGGAGAAATTTGTGTTTCAGGAACAATTGCTGCTTTGTTTTTAGGCTTGAAGTTTTTATCCTAAATTCTTAGCTAACAGCTGTCAGCTGTCAGCCGTCAGCTGTCAGCCGTCAGCTTAAAATATAGCAATCCGTGTAGGAATTGTGATAATTTTTGATCTGAAGTTCCCTACTCCCTTTGTTCTATAGCGTTTCTCATAGCTATCAAGTACACAGGATTTTTGGCCTCTTGCCTTTTACCTCTTGCCTCTTGCCTCTTGCCTGCTCCCTGCTCCCTACTCCCTATTCCCTACTCCCTACTCCCTTTACTATATGTCTAACTCTACCTTGCATGTTGTTGCCCGTCTTGTAGCTCTGCCAGATAAAGTTGAGGAACTCAAAGCTGTCCTGAGCGCATTGATTGAACCCACAAGAGCAGAAGAAGGTTGTTTGAAGTACGAATTACTTCAAAATCAGACAAAACCAACAGATTTTACCTTTGTGGAAGAGTGGGCAACACCAGAAGCACTAGATGCTCATCTGGTCACTGAGCATCTCCAAGCTGCCATCAAGCAACTTGATGGCTTAGTGGCTGATACACCAGATATCCGCCGCTACACCAAAATCCTCTGATATAGCGCTGCGCCCAGGGAATCGGGAATCGGAACCCACCCCTAACCCCTCCCAGGAGGGGAACGGGAATCGGGAATCGGGAAGAGTAGTTTTACTTTGACCCGGTAGGTGGAACGGGCATCTTGCCCGTTTCATTTCCCGACGCCTACTCCCTATGCCCTTGGGTGCAGCGCTATGGCATCACGAATCACCCAAATCCCTAAGAGTCTTCAGAGTCTTCTTCCATCGGCTTTCCTAAATCAAAAATAATTATAAATTCAGCATCGGGCATCAGTCGTTTCAGAGCCTGCAAGTGGCCTTGGGCATCCGATCGGTTGCGAAACCGAGCCACAATCACTCGTTGCATTTTTGGCAATAGCCGAACTATCACCCACGGATGAAGGCGTTCAGAATAGGACATAATTGATGTATCTCCTTAGATGGGGACCAAGAGCCAGCCGGAGACTCGGGAAAATCTATGGGCTGGCTCTTAATGTGGACGTTTGTCGGCCACATTTTTATACTAACACAAAATAATCTTTTATTATAACATATTTTTTAAACTTTTGTAACAAATTTGTTTGGGAGTCGGGAGTCGGGTATCCCCCGATATCCCCATCTCCCCACAGCCGTTGACCTAGTAAGACTAATAATGCTGGTTGTCAGCCCATTAGACGATATATAGCGTTTCTCGTAGCTATGAGGTACACATTATTTTTTGCCTCTTCCCTCTTCTGTGCTCCGAAGTACCTACTCCCTGCTCCCTAAAAAACCATAAATTTGTACCTAACTGAATTGCAAACCGCTATATATGATAGATAATAACTGAAAGCTGTTCGCGTAGCGTGCGCGTAGCGCTTAAGCTGATAACTTAACTTATATAAACTTAAGGTAGCAAATTGTAATGGCAACTAAACTGATTGAATTAGAAGATGGCACGTTGGTAGAAGTAGAAGTACCAGGGAATCAAGTCGAACCTATCGCTGGTGGTTTTGCTGATAAAGTTAGTGCTACTTTCGATAAGATTAGACCGCTCTTGGTGAAGACATGCAAGCCCATTGCTCAGACTTGTAAAGAGCTGAATAAGGAGATGGATATTGAGAAGGCTGAGGTAGAATTGGGGTTTAGTTTTGAAGGAGAAGGGAATTTATATATTACTAGGTCAGCGGCAAATGCTAACCTGAAAGTGAAACTGGTACTGAAACCCAAAGATTAATTGATTAATTAATAGCAATTCCTATAGGAATTGTGATAATTTTTGATACCGTACTCCCTACTCCCTATTCCCTACTCCCTGTTCCCTATTCCCTGTTCCCTATTCCCTGTTCCCTTTGCTAAAGAATGACCCCAGAAGAACTACAGCAGTCGGTGGTTTTAATTACCAGTTGTGACCCTACAATCACTGGTTTTGGCACTGGTTTTGTGATTCGCCAGGTTAGTGGCACCGCTTTCTTGTTGACTTGTGCTCATGTGGTGAAAGAGGTTGGTGGGCCAGAGAATGTCAAAGCTGATGGCATACCTGGCACGGTGATTGCTTCTGGGGAAGATCATGGATTGGATTTGGCAGTGTTGAGAGTAGATGGACTTTGGAATAAGCCAGAATTACACCGACAAGAAGGATTTGGTGAGAAGGGTAACTCTTTCCTAACTGCTGGCTTTCAATTATTTGCTAAAGACCATTTAATCCGACCACTGCACGGTACCCTAGGGGAGCAAGTGGGATGGTCGAAACAACCAGGGGAAAGAATTCAAGGTTGGGATTTGCACATTGTTGATGACTATGGGCTACAGCGTGGTTATAGTGGTTCGCCGGTGGTGGATGAAGCTAGTGGTGAGCTTTTGGGAGTAGTTAGCCATCGACAAGGGGATAAAACTGGTTTAGCCATATCCATTGGTGCTCTTGATGGAATTTGGCGGGTTTTAGATGGTGATCAGCTTTATAAGGTATTAGTAAAGCTGGGTTACGAGGAGCAGGAACGCTTATTTTTTAGGTTAATCCGAACACAGTCTGTCGCGGCTTTTTTAATTCATGGCTATCCAGACTACGGACAACGTTGGTTATTGAATCGCTTAGTATAAAAACATCTTCCTAATACTATTACTGGCAAAGTTATCAAAGTTAATTTAGCAAGAAAAGCTCGCAGAACTGATATCAAAACCCTTTGGCGTGAACTGGGTAATCAGGTTGGTTTGTGGGGAAAGGGAGCCTCAGTTACTGCTATTACTGAACGAGTTTATCGCTACTGGCAAACCCAGAATGTGCTACTGGTCTTCCATGATGTACATGTGATGCCAGAAGCCTATTTAGATCAACTTATCCGTGAGTTCTGGACACCTTTGGCAACTAACGCTCGCCAGGTTACCCCTAGTGCCAGTCGCTTCAAATTATTGATGTTTTTAGTAGACTACGAAGGCACTGTCGGGAATTTGGATGCTATATTTTCTGATAAAATAGACCGTACTCAACCCCAAATGCCAGTAAAATCTCCCAAGATTAATCAATTTGATGAAGATGAATTGATTGACTGGATGATGCGAGAATCTGAGGAATTACCGATCGAATTTACCCATGAGGTCGATGAAACTGTTAAAGTCGTTCTAGAAAACAGCGATAATGGCATTCCAGAGTATGTACTGGCAGAAATATGCGATCGCTGTGGCGTTGATTGGTATAATGACGTAAAGCAACGGTGGAGACTCTGAACAACCCAAAACCTGAATATACAGGTAATCCAGCACTACAACCGCAGCCTGGAGAACGAGACAGCAAGGGACAATTGTTGTACCCTTATCTACCTAGTCGGGAATTAATTGAAGCAGTTAATTTAGCGATCTACCTGGAACGCCCTTTGTTACTGAAAGGGGAACCGGGATGTGGTAAAACCCGCTTGGCTCATGCTGTGGCTTATGAGCTCAACTTGCCTTTGAGAGTCTGGGGTGTCAAATCTACTACTCGGGCAAAGGATGGTCTTTACATCTATGATACTGTGGCTCGTTTGCGGGATGCTCAGTTAGCCGCAACCGGCATGATTAAACCAGAGGATATCCCCCGTATTAGTAATCCCGAGACCTATGTACGTTGGGGCCCGTTAGGAAATGCATTTCGGAGTGAAACCCTGACGGTGGTGTTAATTGATGAAATTGATAAGGCGGATATTGACTTTCCTAACGACTTATTAATGGAACTTGATCAACGCCAATTTACTGTAGATGAAACCGGTGAAGAAGTAATAGCCAACCAAGCCCCAATTGTTTTTATTACCAGCAATGACGAGAAGGATTTACCCGATGCTTTCTTACGGCGCTGTTTATTTCATTATGTTGAGTTTCCTTATCACCAGTTAATTGACATTCTTAATGCTCATTTTCCGAAATCACCGGAGATGCTAGTGAAGAAGACTGTAAGTCGCTTTCAGGAATTGCGTCGGGAAATGGAAAAGCATAAAGGGAATACTGGTAAAAAAGTTAGTACTAGCGAATTAATTGATTGGTTCAAGGTACTGCGCCGCCATCCCACCGATGAAATTTTGGCACAATTGGATGGAAAACTCCCCTATCCTGGTGTATTGCTGAAAAGCGTCAATGACCATATGCGCTATCTAAACCCAAAAAGGCTATGAAGGTCAATGACTTACCCCTAATGGAGTTGTTTGAAAAACTGCAAGATGCTGGCTTACCCTTGGGAATTGGTGAGTATGAAGCCTTATTGCGGGCATTGCAGGCTGGTTTTGGGATTCCAGACCGGGAAGCGTTGGCACGTTTGTGCTGTACCTTATGGGTGAAGTCGCAAGAAGAAAAGCATATTTTTGATAAGTACTTTGACGAATTTATTAAAGAATTTATTCCAACTAGTATAGCTTTAGATAATTTAGATGATTTAGATGATTTTACCACAGATGAAGGTGATTCACAGGAAAATAACTATTTTCCAAGACTTAGTTATTGGTTGATAGGAGTAGTTATTATTGGAATTGTAATTATTATATCGAATTTAATACCTCTAATAAAACCTCAGCCAGATAAACCAGTAGTAATTCAACCAAAAGAAACAAATCCAGCAACACCCCCAACTAGCCCCAATGTAACAGCTATCAATAATGATGAAAAAAATACGAATGGTAAAAACAATAGTAGTTGGCCAGTTATCCTAACTATAGGTGGAGGATCGTTATTGACTGTCTGGGTATTTTGGCACATTATTAAATCTCGCAATCGTCCCCAAGAAAAGCTGTTTAAGCCAGTAGTAATCATTCAGGAAGTAGATGAAGTACAAATTGCGAAAACAGTAAGGCAGAGTTCTCGTAAGACTAAGCCAGGGTTTAGCGATCGCATTCTGATCACTACAGGATACTGTCCCGTGACCCGTAGGCAAATGAAACAAAGCTGGCGTTACTTGCGGGGTCTGGTCAGGGAAGGAGCTAAGACAGAACTCGACATCGAAGCAACCGTTAACCAGATTGGACGGCAAGGTCTATTGCTAGAGCCTGTCTTTATCTCCCCTAGGGTCAATCGTACGGAGCTATTACTGTTAATCGACCAAGGTGGCTCAATGATACCCTTTCATCGACTATCCCATCGGCTAACAGAAACCGCCTTACAAGCTGGACGGTGGGGTAAAACCACTATCTACTATTTTCACAATTGTCCAGTGGATTACCTCTATCACGACCGTGATCAGCTTGAAGCAGAATTGATTAGCAGGATTCTCTCCCAGCTTGCTGTGCAGTGGACTGTAGTTTTGATGTTTAGCGATGGTGGTGCTGCTCGTGGTGGACTTAACCCTCAGCGCATTGAATTGACCAAAGCCTTTCTAGGACAACTCAAACAGCAAGTGCGTGCCATGGCTTGGCTTAATCCCATGCCTTGCAACCGTTGGACTGGCACCACCGCTGGTGAGATTAGACCCTTGGTACCAATGTTTGAATTCAGTCGCGAAGGTTTACAACATGCAATAAATGTTTTGCGGGTACGATGAGTAAACTGAAGGTATTTTGATTATAGAGCAGTTTTCAATTGGGTTAGCTACAAAGTCTTCGGTTTTAGGGAACAGGGAACAGCGAACAGGGAACAGGGAACAGTATTAAAGAGATTGGAGGATTTTTTGGTATTGTGAAAAATTAGCAAGATTGTTCATGACCTACTTATAAATGCTATAAATAGCGTTTCTCGTACTAATGAGCTATATTCAATTTTATTCTCCCTACTCCCTGTTCCCTGTTCCCTATTCCCTGTTCCCTTTGCTATCTAACATGAAACCATGAAAACTGACACTATCCAGCGACAGATTAAATCCTTTAAAAAACGCTTTGGAGAGGCACATCTTTTACTAGCTTGTCACGCTGCTCTCCCATTAGCGATTACCCCTGACTTGTTGTACTGTATTTGGGCAAACTTTCAGCAAGATGTCAAGGGGAGAGGGATAGATATTCCTTGGGTAGCTGTAACAGATTTACTGTTTTCTGGTATTTGGGAAGAAGTGGGATTAGAAATCTATGAAATGGATGCAACTATCCGGGAGATGCTGCTGAATTATCTCAAAGATAATCACAATTTTGGTGAACAGCGTATTAAAGAGTTATCTGAATTTTTGTTAGTCTATATCCAGCCGCAACTAGAAAGCGATGACCCAGATATTCAGGACTTTGCCCAAGCTCAACGGTGGACAGCCCAGGCTTATCTTCGACCAAAAGCATCAGCCAAAGGATTAGGATTAGCCCTATCACGAGCATATCAGCACGACCGGGATGATCTAATCCGGATTGCTGCTGTGGTAGAAACCTTAGCGGAGCCCCTATCTAAATTTAAAAAGCTGCTGATTTATGGTCGTGGTATGACCAAATTTGCTCGTGGTGATTTGGAGGGAGCAAAAGCTGAATTTGACAAACTTCGAGGCTGGGGTAATCACGCTCATGTTGCTGGAGTTCGTTTACTACTCCCTAAGAATCAAGAATTGACTAGAGAAAAACCAAAATCCTTTAGAGTTGACTGGCTGACATTGGGGATACTTAGTTTAGTTTTACTTGTGAGAGTGAATTGGGTTCTAGTTCAATCCCCTCCACCAGATCCTTCCTCTATAAAAGTTATAAATATCCCTGGCTGCTTAACCTCACCTGTTCGTGGACTTGATCAACAACTTATCAATCAACTAAATGTCGTACGTCCCAAGTCCCTGGTCAGTTTTGCAGATTTGAATGTACAAATAGGAACCGCTACTTGGCCTTATCTTCAACCAGCGGCTAAACAAGCACTTCAAAAAGCTATTGATGAAAGAGGTAAACCATTATTTGTGACAAGTGCCTATCGCACCATTGCTCAGCAACTTGTCCTATATAACCATTACCGTAATCAGCGTTGCGGTATTCGAAGGGCTGCTCCTCCATCTAGAAGTATTTCTCAGAGTGGTCTAGCGCTATATATTTCAGATAATCAGGGCTGGAGACCCTTTCTAGAAAAGCATGGTTGGCAATGGGTTGGACCGTCGGATTCTGCAAATTTCAACTATTTAGGAGGCAATATCATTAACATCCGAGCTGATTCTGTCCTTGCTTTCCAGCAACTCTGGAATCTAAACAATCCAACAGACCGAATTAAACAGGATGGCATTTACAACGCTGAAACTGAACTACGACTGAACAACTCCCCTGTTGATGGCTTCCCGAAGGAAAGCTGATGGTGGTTTACCTTGTTTAAAGGACTTATGTCACTGATATCTGGCCGTTCTTAATTGGACTGTACTTCATAACTCTGAAAAATGCTATAGTAAACAGTTGGTCATTACTAATAAACAGTAAACAGTTTAAAATGAAACAGTTGTCTCGAATTTCCCTAACTATTGTTAGCTTATTCCTGTGTTTGCTCACTTTGAGCAGTTGCAGCAACAACTTTGCTAACCCTGATCAACTAGAAGCGCAAGTATTAACCATTATCCGGAATAATCCAGAGGCTATTTTACAGTCGCTGCAAGCTTACCAGCAGGAAAAACAGCAAGAGCTAGCCCAATCCAGGCAAGCATTTTTGCAGCAAATGAGTACAGAGCCAGCATCGATAATTGGGAATTCCCCTACTACTGGTGTGGCGGAAAATAACATTGTGCTGTTGGAGTTTTCTGACTTTCAATGTCCATTTTGTGCCCAAGCTAACCAAAGCGTAAAGCAGTTTATGGACAAACATTCCGATCAGGTAACCTTAGTATATAAGCATTTGCCTCTGACTCAGATTCATCCTCAAGCACTCCCTGCTGCTAAAGCAGCTTGGGCGGCTTTTCAGCAAGGGAAATTCTGGGAGTATGAAGATGCCCTGTTTGAGCAGCAAAATAACTTGGATGAAGAATTGTATGTGGCGATCGCTCAAGATCTTAATCTAGATCTAGAGCAATTTAATCGCGATCGCATCAGCGCTGAATCCGAAGCTGCTATTAGGGACGATATCACATTAGCCCAGACCTTGGCAGTTAATGGTACTCCTTTCTTTGTGTTTAATACAGAAGTACTCCAGGTTCCTCTCAACCTATCAGAAATGGAGAGTATTTTGGAACAGATCAAATCATGATCTAGTATTTCTATTTGAGTTGTAAACACACGTCTTGCGGCAAAAGGCAAAAGGCAAGAGGCAAAAGTTGGTAGGGTGCGTGATCAGACGGGCTCGCCCTGATTTTATCGGTAACCAGTGTTGGCACAGCCCGTCGGTGTAACGCACCACTCGCTCTTGAATACTTAATATCTAATCCAGAAACTTTTAACATACTTTCTTAGTCAGACAAGCTAATTAATTAAATAGAGGTAAGAAGATGAGAGTTGATCAAAGCAGTGGTTTAAGGCAACGACTTAATGGTATATTCATGATTATATATGCTTTAATACCGATTATCATAGTAGTGGTATTTTTGATTACTTTTTTAACAATTTTATCTGATATCAAGAGTGTGGTCAGTGGCCCTTTAGTGGAAATCAATAACACCCTAGTGGAAGTTAAGGAAAGTACTAATAAGACAAAAGAGGAAATTGCTAATATCCTAGAACCAATCAAAACAGTAAAGGCAGAGGTGCAAGAAGCCTTAGAGATAGTTGAACAGATTCCTACAGGAGTAACTTTGCCTGATCTTGGCATCCCAGATGTTAATCTTCCGGTGAAACCAAATGTCAACTTGGGGGGTGGATTTCCGCCTAAGGTGAATATCGAGATGAAAGAGGTTTCAGTGGATATGCCTACTATTCCTGGGTTTGAAGTACAAGTGGTTGGTTTGCAACAGGTCAAGGCAGTGTTAAAGGATAATTTGGAAATACTTAAGGTTTTGAATACTATTGTCAGCGGTATTCCTAACCTCGATGCCCTTGGAGAAGATTCCCAAAAAATTCTAGCAGGAGTCCAGGAGTTGGTGAACGGAATTCATAAAATCGGGATCAAGGTATTGGGGCTGATGATATTTAGCGCAATCATGGTGATACCCTGGTTAATTAAGTTATGTATAGCTCCCTACGCTACCTGGGCTTACGGTCAGGTCACCACAGGATGGGCATTAGTCCGTGGTCAAGTAACTGAATAAATCCGTAGCGCATAAGCTAATAGCTTACGGTAAAATTTCCAATAAAAATTGCTATTAACCAGTTTAAACTAACTAAGATGCGCATCGCTCAACGGACTAGACCTAGACGACAATTAGATGTAATTATAAAAGGGTCATCCCATAACTATTGGCGTGACCCTTATCATATAATGCTGACCGTTAATTGGCCAATGTTTTTCGGGCTAATTGCGGTTTGTTATTTAGCCATAAACATTGTCTTTGCCCTATTGTACCTAGCGGGAGGAAATTGTATTGAAAATGCCCGTCCAGGTGCTTTCTTCGATGTCTTTTTCTTCAGCGTTCAGACCATGGCATCCATTGGTTATGGTGCGATGTATCCCGTGACTTCCTATGCTAATATCATTGTTACCATAGAAGCTCTAGTGGGTTTGATGGCCCTAGCCATGGCAACGGGACTAATGTTTGCCCGCTTCTCTCGCCCTACTGCCAGAGTCATCTTCAGTCGTAGGGCAGTGATTGCGCCCCATAATGGAGTAACTACCCTCATGTTCCGCGCTGCCAATGAACGGGATAATCGGATTTTGGAAGCTCAGCTCAGGGTAAGTTTGCTACGCAATGAAGTCACCTTAGAAGGGGAATCCATGCGTCGATTCTACGACCTGAAACTGTTGCGTAGCCAAACCCCTAGCTTTGCTCTAACTTGGACAGTTATGCATCCAATTGATGAAAGTAGTCCTTTATATGGGGAAACACCAGAGTCTCTCGCTGAAATGGAAGCCACACTTATTATCACCCTAGTTGGTATTGATGAAACGGTTTCCCAGACTATTCACAGTCGTCACTCCTACACCGCATCAGAAATTTTGTGGGATAGGCGTTTTGTAGATATGTTTGATAGGAAATCAGACGGCAGTAGAATTATTGATTATAGTCACTTTCATGATGTTAAGTAATAGCAATTTCTAGCGTTTGAGAACTGCTACATAGTTAATAGGTCGGAAATACCGACCTGACGTATCTTCTCTAATTCGATCAGCCTGCGATTAGCATCTTGACATTCCTGCCAATAGTATTGCTTACGTTGCAAATCATTACTAAGGTCAATTTTTTGCCATTGCTCTAAACAATAGCGCCGATGTTTTTCCAAAGCTACTATTTCTAGAGAAGCTGCTGCTGCCTGTATTACCATCGGGGCTCGCAAAATATCTTCTGTACAGGTTTCGTCAAGATGAAATAGATGAGCGACTTGAGTCATTTCCCTAGGAAATTGTAAACTCCGGTCTTGTAAACGGGAGATTAGCTGTTCAGGGGTGGTAGTGTAAAATTGTGTGCCTATCCCTTGGAGTTCAATAATTTGTTGCCACAAGAATCGATGGTGAGAGAGACTAAAGAGTAAATCTCGCTGGTCTAGAGTATCAATAATTGTTTGTCGATAGTCAGGACAGTGTAAATAAATCCGTAACAGTAAGGCTTCTGCTCGCTCTAACAGGATGCGCTCTTTACCAACCGGTAGGTTTGATTCTTGATTACCCTGTTGTTTCGGTTTCTTTAACCGAGGTGGTGATTTCTTAAAGGCAGCTCTAAGGGGTTTTTGGAGTTGAGTTTGTAAATTTTCTATGTATAAAGATACTAGTTTCCCTTGTCCTTGACTGAGAATTTGAGCACAGTAGTTAATATAATAAGTGAGCTGGTTGATGTCCTCCAGTTGCTTGAGTAACTTAACCATAGCTTGGGCGACTTGCTGAAATTGATCGGCTTGTTGGAGGTCTTTGCCAATCAGGAGTTGATCAATCTGCCAATCCAGCCACAAGGGAGCATTGAGCAACAGTTGTCGGTATTTTTCCGTAGCGTCAGGAGCAGATTTGAGGAATTCATCAGCATCTTTTCCATCCGGTAAGTTCAGTACCCGTAGCTGCACAAGTCCTTGGTAAGCTAGGTTAGCAATTTCTCCAATGGCTCTTTGGGCAGCATTAGTACCAGCAGCATCCGCATCAAAGTTGAGCACAATTTGCTTGGATTCAGTATAGCGCGATAGTTGCCGGACTTGATCTAAACTAAAAGCGGTACCAAGGGAGGCGACTATATTAGTAATTCCTGCAGCATGGAGTGCGATCGCATCAAAATATCCTTCCACCACTACAGCTTGGTCTTGCTTGGTAATGGAATTACGAGCTTTATCTAGGGCAAAAAGGGTTTTACTTTTATCAAACAGGGGAGTTTCTGGAGAGTTGAGGTATTTCGGTTGCTCATCCCCAAGACTTCTACCACCAAAGCCAATCACTCGACCTTGGGTGTCGTGGATGGGAATCATAATGCGATCGCGAAAGCCATCATAATACCCACCATTGTCCCTAGGCTTAATCAATCCCGCTTGCTCAACTAGCTTCACTGGCTTCCGTTTGTGTTCCACCAGATAGCGGTAAATGGTTTGCCAACTAGCTGGAGCATACCCTAGCTCGAAAGTAATGATAGTTTCCTCACTCAGACCCCTTTTACCGCGCAAGTACTCTAGGGCCTGCTGTCCTTGGGGTTGTCTGAGGGCATGTTGATAGAAAGCTGTGGCTAAGGCCAGAATCTCGTAGAGTTGCTCTTGTAGAGAAAGTTGCCGTTGTAATTGCTCCCGCTGTTCCGGTTGGAGGGTTTGGACTGGCACCTGGTAGCGCTGTGCCAAATCCAGCACCACATCTGAGAAGGAGTGCTTGCCAATCTCCATCAGGAATTTAATCGCATTCCCTCCAGCTTGGCAGCCGAAGCAGTAATACAGTTGTTTAGAGGGACTGACAGTGAAACTGGGAGTTTTTTCCTCATGGAAAGGGCACAGACCGACATGGTCTTTGCCACGCTTACGCAATACCACATGCTCCGAGATGACATCCACAATGTCAGACCGTTCCTTAACTGCTTCAATAGTGTTTGGGTGTAGCCGTGGAATGTTCATTGCTCGATTATTGCTTACAATCAACAGGGTGTTTTTAACAAAACTCGCGGAATTCCCCCGAGTAGCGTGAAGCAGGGGGGATGCATAGGGAAAAGGTTTTGTGATCAAATAATGAAGAATGTAATTCTAAATTCGCGCATTCTAAATTCGCGCATTCTATTAAGACCCTTACCAGATTTTCGAGAGCTTTAGCACAAAACCAGGCAAAACTGCCTCACCGCTAACAGTAGCAGGATTGTCTAACCGTTCGGTTTCCACTCCAGGACGATAAACATAAACCCGTTGATGCTTGCGGTCTATCAGCCAGCCCAGCTTTGCCCCATTATCGATATACTCGGTCATTTTATTTTGCAAGGTTTCTAGCTTGTCACTAGGAGAGCGTAACTCCACCACAAAATCAGGACAGATGGGAGCAAACCTTTCTTGTTTCTGAGTTGGAATGGTATCCCAACGCTCTAGCTTAATCCACGCAGCATCAGGGGAACGTTCTGCACCATTGGGAAGCTTGAAACCAGTAGAGGAATCAAAGCCAATGCCTGTACCGTCGTCATCCGTCCAGTTGGCAAGCTGTTGAATTAGTTTGAAATTTCGGTTTCCTGTTACTCCCCCCGTTGGAGACATAATAATGATTTCCCCTGCCGATGTGCGTTCAATGCTTAATTCCCGGTTAATCTGACAAAATTCAAAAAACTGGTCATCATCCATAGCCAGTGCTGGGGGCATCCTCAGCACAATTGGACTGGTATCAACAGGTGTGGTGGCTACTGTCATGACTAATTACCTGGCTTCGAGCACTGTGCGGAGTTTTTTCTATTCTAAGGGGAGCGCCCAGAGTGCTTCTAAGGTTTAGTGCCATTTCAGTATGACAGCTGTTGGCAAGACTTGACACAAAATGCTGTTTCAGGTCTTGGTCAAAAAGTCAAGATCCATGGGATCTGTTTTTAGCCAGTTGATCGATGAAAGGCTACTAATACTATCCCCAAACAATTAGGATGAATGACCCGACAGCCACACGACCAATTTGCGAAACAGTATTTAACGGAGTTGTTAACACCTCACGGTGAGGTGCAAATCAGCCGCGAAGTAACCAGTGAAGTACGCCAAGTGGATATTTGGTTTCTACCAACACCTTCGGTCTCCACACCACCCCAGGTTTTAGGATTGCTCGGTGAGATGGCATCAACTGCCTGTTTATTGGAACCGTTCCGCAATGCCATCGGGATCATGGCGGTGCGTAATTGTCTGCTGAAGTTGTTTGCCCTCTACGGTGAGCTACAGCGCCAGGCACGACGAGAGAAAAATTCTGTGTCAGAACCTGACTTGCCCTGTTTATGGATTCTGTCTCCTTCTTGTTCAAGCAACCTATTGAATGGTTTTGCCGCCAAACTTGATGATTCAGGGAATTGGGTGGAAGGAGTCTATTTTTTGCCTGAGTTGTTCAAGACAGCCCTGGTGGCCATTAACCAGCTACCGGTTACGGAAGAAACCCTCTGGTTGAGACTTTTGGGACGCAATCGCACTCAGGAGCAAGCCATTAAGGAATTGGTGGCACTGCCGGTGGGACACCCTTTACGGGGCAACATCTTAGAGATTCTGGCCAACTGGCGCATCAAAATAGAAGACAGAGAAGATTTAACTGAAGACGACAGGGAGTTAATTATGAATTTATCACCAGCTTATTTGCGTTGGCGAGAAGAAACCTTAGAACAAGGCCGGGAACAAGGCCGGGAACAAGGCCGGGAACAAGGCCGGGAACAAGGCCGGGAACAAGGCCGGGAACAAGGCCGGGAACAAGGCAATTTAGAGGGACAGCGCCTGATGGTAGAGAATCTACTGGCAGGGCGGTTTGGCCGTGTTGATCTCGAATTATCCCGGACAATTGAGCCTTTGATGCAGTTGCCGATCACAGAGCGTACTCAGGTGCTGCTTAACTTGTCCCGTGAGGAACTGTTGGAGAGGTTTGGAGAGAGTATATCTGATTGATAGGAAGTGTAAGCATTAAGGGGTCAGCGTTCAGCTTCTTGAGGGTTTTCCATAATCACTCATGTACTCGTCCCAGGGCTAAATGCCTATGTTTGTCTGTCTTGATGCAATAGCGAGTGGGGGAAACCCCCAAGACCGCGCTGCATCGCTTGATTTAAAAGCTGACTGTTTAGAAGCTGATCCCTGAATTATTACAGCTAGAGTGTATCTGTATAACCATTTCAAAGTAACTTGTCAACTGCTATCTCTTCCTGATTCAATTAATTTTTTTCAAAGTCTTGCTAGATTTTTATTTATCTAGCAAGACTTTGA
>NZ_JAAHFV010000089.1:0-19058 GCF_010672755.1 Moorena sp. SIO1F2 | reverse complement strand
TGAAACTTTTAGTTCGTCACCCAGGAAGATGAGCAAATACCTTGCATGTATAGGATTTACGTCCACATTTAAGTTCAAAGAGGTTACAAAGCGACCAGCGAGGTACAAACTATTGAAGGAGAAGGAGCAGGAGTAGGTTTCTTACCTTTGTAGAACGTTTCCAAGCTCTTGGTATCTCCCACAAACCTCCAGTGCCAAGGCTCATAACTAATTCCTTGGGGATTGTCTCTAGGAAAAGACAACTCAAAGCTGTAGAAAGCCGCATTCTTTTCCAACCACTTAAAGGCTGCCGTATTCTCAAACTCAGGATTAAGGTTAGTAGCTGGTGTCATGCCATCCCCAATATCGATCGCATAACCAGTGTGATGCTCACTGTAGCCAGGAGGAGCACTTACTTCAGCCCGTTTACTAGCCACCTGTCCTCGCTGTTCCTTTACTTGAAAAAACAGGTACTTTTGCTGCTCCACCGAACGGAAGCCGGAAATTGGCACTAGGATTATCCCCTGTCTTCTTGCTGCTGCTGCCATTGCTTTGTATTTCCGAGCTGCTGCAGCCTCCAGTTTGATCCGGCCATCACGGGTAATTGGTTGCAGTTGTGAGCTTAGGACTTCAGAGTAGGGTAAGTGTCCCAGAATGTTATTACCATCATTCCCCCTAGTGTTTAGACTAGCTTGTGGATTCTGTGAACTAGCTTCTGTCTCACTTTGAGTCGATGTTGCTTCACCAGACTTGGACTGAGCTTCAGGAGTTGGTTCCATTGGAATCAGGCTAAAGGCGATTCCTCCTATTGCTAATAGTCCAATAATGAGTAAGGTAACCTGCCAACGAGACCGGGGTTTAATATCCTGTCTATCCCTTACTGCCTCGGGAATATCATCTACTGGTACCTCTGTTACCTCAGAAAGGTTTGCTGGTTCGCCCGGGAGACCTGCGTTATTCAATAGTCCACTCCTGCACTGACATCCAAATTATTACATTTATTTATTACATACTTATAGTTACTGAAAATCCCAGCAGTGTCAGCGGATCAACTGGATTACTTGACCAATCGTTCCAGAATTGTTATCGTAAAGATACGAGTTCAGCAACGGTAATGGCAAGGCACAAAACCTTTGACCCAGAAGATGTCCTAGAAAAAGCCATGGAAACCTTTTGGCTTTATGGCTATGAAGGAACCTCAATGCAGGACTTGGTCAAAACCATGGGGATTAACCGAGGCAGTCTATACGACACCTTTGGTGACAAACGTTCCCTATTCCTGGCTGCGATCGCTCATTACAACGATACCTGTGTTAAAAATGCGATCGCATCCCTAGAAGCCCCCACAGCCTCAAAGCAAGCCATTATCGACTTTTTCTACAACCTCATCGAAGGGGCTGTAGACGATAAAGACCATCGAGGCTGCTTGCTCACCAACACCGCTGTTGAACTGTGTCCCCACGATCCACAGACTAAATCCCGGATTACTGCTAATTTGCGCTCAGTGGATAACGCTTTTAAAAAAGCCTTATCCACAGCAAGGGAGCAAGGGGAAATCACAACCAACCATGACCTTCAGGCATTAGCCCAATATTTCACCAGTAGTATACAAGGGTTGCGGGTTATCTCCAAAGTCAACCCAGACCCAGAAACCCTAAGAGCTATTGTCAAGGTCATACTTTCCGTTCTCGATTGAGAGAGTAAATTGACAGAGTAAATTGACAGAGTAAATTTTTTTGCTCTTAATTGGAACGCTTGTTCAAATATCATCTAACCAGGAGGAAATCATGACCTTAACCCAAGACTTGATTAACCTAAATACCCAGCTTCGCGCTAAGCAACCAGAAGAAGCCAAAGCCATCATGGCAAAAGCAGGGGAAGACCTCGCTAATTCTGGCATTGTAGACAATAGCCTCAATGTTGGCGACAAAGTCCCTAACTTTACCCTGCCTAATGCCGTCGGTAAACCTGTAGAATTGCAAGACCTACTAGCCACCGGAGCCGTAGTCATTTCCTTCTACCGGGGTCAGTGGTGTCCTTACTGCAACCTAGAATTACGAGCATTGCAGCAATTCTTACCAGAAATTCAGAAATTAGGTGCAACCCTAGTCGCTATTTCCCCTCAAACTCCCGATAATTCCCTATCCACTACAGAGAAAAACCACCTAACCTTTGAAGTACTAAGCGATGTTGGGAATAAGATTGCCAAAGAGTTTGGTCTAGTCTTCACCGTACCAGAAGAACTCCGACCAGTTTATCAAAGCTTTGGCATTGATTTACCTGCCCACAACGGCGATGAAACCTTTGAATTACCCATTGCCGCCACCTATGTGATTAATTCCGATGGAACCATCACCCATGCCTTCGTTGATCTAGATTACACCAAGCGACTTGACCCAGAAGAGATTGTCAGCGCATTACAAACCCTGGCTGTAGCCGTATAAGTAGCTCAATAAAAATCGTAAGCATTAGCTGACGGCTGAATGCTTACGACACTACCAGCACCTAAATGTTGTGTAGGGTGCGTTAGGGGCGGGCTAGCACTCATTTTCCACCTCTTCGCGCCTTGTTAGGTTGCTCCCCGTAACGCACCACGGGCAAGATGCCCGTTCCACCCACCGCGTCAAACAGCAAATATGAGATACAGCCTGTCTTCATACAGCAAATCAATAATGCTGAATTCATCAATATTTCAGTCAACAGTCAACAATCATTCCTAGTTTAGGAGAAATTGAACTATGTCAGAAACAGCAAAATATATAACCCTAAATGACGATAACTTTGAAACCGAAGTCCTCAACAGCTCCATTCCAGTCATAGTATATTTTTGGGCACCATGGTGTGGTCCTTGTCGGGTAATGAATCCAATCGTCACTGAATTAGCCACAGAATTTGATGGAGTTGTCAAAGTAGGCAAATTAAATGTTGATGACTACGAACAACTAGCCAGCAACTATCACATTGAAGCAATTCCTTCCCTATTGTTCTTCAACCAAGGTAAAGTAGTTGAGCGGTTGGAAGGTCTTGTGCGTAAAGCGACTCTGGTTGACAAAATTAATGCCCTAACTAATCTCATTTCTGTTTAAGGAGGTAACATAGGATTATCGGATAATGGGTAATGGTTAATAGTTTAAAGGTAATAGCTAATTGTCCATTAGCCATTACCTTTAGGGAGTCAAAATTTGTGGCAAGCACTTAGATAACTTCAGGGATAAATTGATATAAAATAATCATGATTGACCTATATACCTTTTCCACACCTAACGGACGTAAACCTGCTATCATGCTCGAAGAATTAGGACTTCCCTACACCGTTCACACAATTAACATAGCAAAGGGAGAACAGTTTACTCCCGAATATGTAGCCATAAATCCCAATAGTAAAATTCCTGCTATCATTGACCAGGATACTGGCATAACAGTTTTCGAGTCAGGAGCAATCCTAATTTATTTAGCAGAAAAGACAGGCAAGTTGTTGCCAACGGATACAGCAGCAAGAATACAAGTGATTGAATGGTTGATGTTCCAGATGGCAAGCGTTGGACCAATGTTTGGTCAACTGAGTCACTTCCGACGCTTTGCCCCAGAACAGATTCCCTATGCTATTGATCGCTATGAAAAAGAAACCCTACGTCTGTTTGGTGTCTTAGATCAGCAATTAGCAAAACAGGAATTCATTGTTGGATATTACTCCATTGCCGACATAGCTACCTATCCTTGGGTAGCTGCCTATGAGTATTTGGGAGTCACCCTAGATAACCATCCCCACCTCAAACTTTGGGTCGAGACAATGCAGCAGCGACCCGCTGTGGAAAGGGGCATGGCAGTTTAAAGGTTTGTTGAAAGTTGAAAGTTGAAAGTTGAAAGTTGAAAGTTGAAAGTTAAAAGTTGAAAGTTCAACCTTGGCCTTTCGGCCACGCGTTCGCGTTCAACCTTCAACGTTATTAATCCTAGGTGGGCAGTGCCTATCAAGCCTATTAACAGCTGATCTGATCTGTCTGGTGCACTGCCCACCCTACATGAACTTACTGAAACTCAAGGATCTACTTTGATTGAACAATTTAAAAGTAATAATTCTGAGTTAAAACTCTTTGAAATAGGGGATGATAAGAGCTACTTTATAAAGTAACTATAAAGAGCTCAAATCCCTTGACAGATATGGATTTCAGGGAACAGGGCTAAACCGAGGCCGAATTCTTGAAAGCCTTGCAGCGCCATGGTTATAGCTTCGTTTACCAATCAGCTCTGAGAACTGTGATAATTAAGCGAATTTCGTTTAAAATTAAGAGCTGATAAACTTTGCTGACAAATATTACAAAACTTAGGTGTTTTTTATTACGCTGTAGATGTAGTAAAGCTCAAAAAAATCAAGTTTTTAGGCTAATTTATATTTCTTTTCACAGAGAAAACAAGTCAGGAGTGAATCATGGTTACTTTCGCGGATTTAGGCACTTTCACCAGGAATTTCATCAGCCGCAATGGGGAGTTTAGGCTCTTAGACCGCACTGATGTGTTTAAGTTTAGGGTCTCAAACAACGGTCAAATTAAACTCAATCTATACAATATTAGTGCTGGTGATAATGCTAACTTCAGACTCTACCGGAACACTAAGAATAATGGCATCTTGGACTTTGGCAAGCAAAAGGTGGCTAGCTTTTTACAGGGTAGCAATGCTAACGATGTGATCAACTACAGTGCTAGCAGTGGGACTTACTTTGCCCAGGTCAGACCCTACGCTTCTGGTAGCAATGGCATTGTTTCCGATGATTTAGAGTTACCTGAAAGTACTACCACTACTGGAATTACTGCAACTACTAAACCAAATACCTATCAGCCCTTGAGCCCGAACCAAGTCTTTTCCCTCAACAGCAATCCAGACGCAGACCACGTTATTTACCTTGACTTTGATGGTCATACTACCACAAATACCCCATGGAACCAGAACTTCGGGAATTCCATTGTGACCCCTGCCTATGACACGGATGGGAATACTTCAAATTTCTCCACTGCTGAGAGAGAGACTATTTGGCGCATTTGGCAACGGGTGGCCGAAGACTTTAGTCCCTTTGATGTGAATGTGACTACTGCCCAACCGTCCGATGACCAACTCAAAAAAACTAGTAATAGTGATTCCCAATGGGGCATTCGCGTTGTGATTGGGGGAGATGGTTCCTGGTTTCAAGAAGGTACCGGTGGTGTGGGTTATATTAATTCATTCAACTGGAACAGTGATACCCCCACCTTTGTTTTTTCAGAGAATCGCGCTGGAGGCAGTGAGAAAGCGGTGGCTGAAACTATTAGCCATGAGGTAGCTCATACCTTGGGTCTTACACATGACGGTAATTTAACCAACGAGTACTACAATGGTCATGGCAATGGCAGTGTCGAAACAGGGTGGGCTCCTATTATGGGAGAGGGCAACGATAGAAATCTAACTCAATGGAGCAAGGGTGAGTATATCGGTGCCAGCAACCAAGAAGATGACCTAGACATCATCACTGGGCAAAATGGTTTTGGCTATCGCCTGGACGATTATAGTAACCAGCTAACCAGTGCAGCAGCGCTATCGATCAATGATGGTCAGGTGGAAACTTATGGCATTATTGAACAGAATAACGACATTGACTGGTTCACGTTCAATTCAACAACGGGCAACATAGCCCTAGATATTCAGCCTTTTGAGCGAGGACCTAATTTAGACATTCTGGCTAGGCTATATAATGCTTCCGGTCAACTGATTAGCTCTTCTAATCCCATCGGTTCTCTGTCCGCTAGCTTTAATCTTAACCTCTATCCAGGACAGTATTATCTAAGCATTGATGGTACTGGCCAAGGAAACTTAGTTACCGGATATAGTGATTACGGCAGCTTAGGACAATACTCTATTACTGGGACGGTTGCTTAGACTCTGCAATCTAATGCTTTAGAAACTTTCTTCAACATCTTCTGATATCAAAGGGGATGTTGAGAATTTAGACGAGTTTAACGCTTCCTCACCCAACTCCGAAATTATGCTACCAACTGCAAATAATCTTTGGTGTCCACCTCTGCTAAAAATACCTCAATTTACCCTATAGGTAAACCAGGAAAAGCCAAACTTTATTGACAAAGACTATATTCTCGATATCGTAACTGATAAATCTCAAAAGATTCACCATCATAACGCCAAACTTCTGAAACCCCTAACTCTGCATACACAGCAAAACGGTTCATAGAACTACTGGTAATATCAATTTATACTACTAAATCTGGAGCTGGAGCGGGGGAGCATGTCAACTTTGTAATTAGGTACATAGATCCCCCCTAACCCCCCTTAAAAAAGGGGGGAATTAGATTGAAAAGTCCCCCTTATTAAGGGAAACGGGGGATCTGAATCAGGGATTAACAAAACTGACATGCACCCCTGTAGCGGTTTCTAAGTTAATCCTTTTTTTGCCCTTAATTAGGCTAATCTTTTGGATATAAAAGTTTTTAGAGAACTTCGGAATAGGGAATAGGGAATAGGGAATAGGGAATAGGGAATAGAGCAGTTGGCATTCAACATAAGTATTGATTATTGCAAATATATAAGTGGACTGTATCTTTTTTGTCCAATTTTATTAATTAACTTATAGGCAAATGGCTAGATCACCTACATTCAATGTTCTTAACCCTACTCCCTACTCCCTACTGCCTACTCCCTAAAACCCAGAACAAAATTACCTCAACCAATTGAGAACTGCTATCTTACTTCAGCGTCTCCTTAAACCTATCCTCAAACTGATCTTTAGTGATCTTGCCAGCTTCTAGGTCTTCATAGAGGGTTTGAATTTTTTCTGCCAGCTGCTGATCTGCATCTGGGTCTCCAAGCAGGGCTTTTTGCTTTTTCTTAAGGGGACGAAACAACCAAGGCTCGATAAATCCTGACTTCGGTTCTTGCCATAACCCTTTTCCTTGGCGTTCCGCATCTGCCTCTGCCAACAGAAGAGAGATAGCCATCTCACGAGGGCACTTACTAAAATAATCGTAATAAATCAGTGCTAATCCTTCTTTTACTAAACTATGCTGAAGAAACGTGCCATCCAATAAGTAAACTTCGCCAATGCTACGATTGTAGCGAGTGTCGATGTCAGTAATTCTCAATTTAACTTTATTACCGTTTTCTTCTACCAACTGTTTGACCCAGTCTTTACCTTCGTTGCCCCACTTAAATTGACTTTGATAGAGGGCATTGTCCTGATTTTTATCCTCAAGTTTTTTGTAACCCCACCCCTTAGGAGTTTCTGGTGCATCAATGTAAACGAAGCGCACTGTAATCTCTTCTCCGGAGGCATCAATCACATCAATGGTGTCAGCATCGGAAACTTTCTTAACAGCGTAGGTCTCTAGGGACTCAAAGTATGGCGGTACTTGAGGAGCAACTGACCCTACTTTACTTAAAATTTCACTAATCAAGTCTGTCATGGCGTAAATCGTATCAGGACTCAGATAAAAGTAATCGGTGAACAGGCCATCAGTGCCTCAAATCAACAGCCGATGCTATTCTAGATTTAAGACTAACCATAGCAAAACACTTACTGGCTGTCCATTCCCTTCAATAATCCCACAACGGGAGCAACGCCAGATGAGGGAGGTCACTTATTTCCCTGTCCGTTCCACCAGTAACCTTCAAGACAGGTGTTACCAGATTGATATATCATAGGAATTCGTGATAATTGTTAAAAACAACACCAAATCGAGAAGCGTTGCTGGTGATCAGGGATTTCTTGATCTCAAACCCAGTTGAAACCCCTTGTGTACAAGCGGCGGGGATAAAAACAAGTTAGGGGCGTGATTCCCCTTGTCTACTAAATTTGTGACGAGGAATCATACACCTCAAAAGCTAGTTGACTAGATAAGGATTTTCTAGCAGTGTTTGGTGCTGAAAAAAAAACCTAGCTGGCTCCCCATCAGGCACTACATCAAGGCTTAAGTCTAATCAAAGTCAGCCTTGGAGTTTTGCTCCGGAGCGAACGGTACGATGTTTTCAATTATATGAAGACTTGATATCGTAGCTTGTTTCCTTCTTGCTTTAGCTGAGGGAGAGTTCAAGTTGGCAGTCGCCAGTTTTTCATCAAGGCTCTTAACTAACTGCTGCTTCCGGTTTTTTCCCATTTGCTCAATGGGTGATTCTGCTGTTTCTAGAACGTTTATCTATAGTTCTGTAAAGTACTCAACTGTAATACCCACTATTGGAGGAAAAACGATGATTCGAGAGTTCATGAACAGAAATTTTCGACACTTTAATGCAGCCGTGTGTGTTCAGGCGGCTGAAGGATGGGTGAAACACCTGGAATCTGGTAATAAAATGTTTCTGACTATGGCTGGTGCGATGAGTACAGCAGAGCTCGGTATCTCTCTGGCTGAAATGATTCGCCAAGACAAGGTACATGCCATTTGCTGTACCGGAGCCAATCTTGAAGAGGATATATTCAATCTGGTTGCCCACGCTAAATATAAGAGATTACCGGATTATCGTTCACTGAAACCAGAAGAGGAAAAGGCTCTTTTTGAGTCCGGTATGAATCGAGTTACTGATACCTGTATTCCTGAAGAAGAAGCGATGAGGAAAATTGAACGGCATCTGCTGAAACTGTGGAAAGCAGCTGATCAATCTGGCCAAAGCTTTTTCCCATACGAGTTCATTTATAAACTTATTGAAAGTCAAGAGCTTAAAGACTATTATGAAATTGATCCTCGTGACTCATGGGTGATGGCAGCATGGCAGAAACAAATTCCTATTTTTGTTCCTGGATGGGAGGATTCAACTCTGGGAAATTTCTTTGTTTCTGAAGTTATTAAAGGAAATATCAGTCGCTTTAATGTTGTGCGGAGCGGTCTTGAGCTGATGGTATTTCTTGTTAATTGGTATAAGGAAAATACCAGAGATTTTTCCATGGGATTCTTTCAAATTGGGGGTGGCATTGCTGGAGATTTTCCCATCTGCGTTGTGCCACTGATCCACCAGGATCTCAAGGAAGACTGTAAGTTGTGGAGTTACTTCGCCCAAATTAGCGATTGTACCACCTCATACGGTTCCTACAGTGGCGCACTACCTAGTGAAAAGATTAGTTGGGGCAAACTTGATACGGACACCCCTAGTTACGTGATTGAATCGGATGCATCAATTGTAGCTCCGCTGATTTTTAATTACGTCCTGGGTCAGTAAAATCATGTCCGGTTGAATACTTACACGCTTGTGCCCAATCGAAGCCATTTGGCAGAAGTAAAGGAATAAGGTTTAATCGGAGATGGTTTTTTATCACTAATTATCCGGACATGATATAAACCTAGAAGTGATTATTTAGGGTAGTTGCGTCAAAGCCTTTACCCCGCCTTCTTTCGTGAAGCGATCGCGTATGGGTTGGGTAGCGCTAATCCCGTTATATAGCACTAAGGTGGTTTGCAGTATAGAAATTTCCGTAGATAGGGCTATTGACCTAACACCTGCTGGAAATTTTCCCCATGGCAATTTCCTTATCCCCACTGCCCTAATAAATTGTATGATAATAGTTTTGGGAAATCTTTAGTAAAGATAGTACACAATATAGTACAGAGGAACTTATATGGCTCGATATAGAGGCCCGCGTCTGCGGGTGGTTCGCCGCCTGGGTGATTTGCCCGGCTTAAGTCGTAAAACACCCCGCCGTGCCTATCCCCCAGGTCAACATGGTCAAAACCGTAGGAAACGCTCAGAATATGCGATCCGTCTCGAAGAAAAGCAGAAACTCCGCTATAACTACGGAGTGACTGAAAAGCAGTTAATTCGCTATGTCCGTAAGGCTCGTCGAGCCACCGGTTCCACTGGACAAGCTTTGCTGCAACTGCTAGAAATGCGACTGGATAACACAGTCTTCCGCATGGGTATGGGAGGTACCATCCCAGCTGCTCGTCAGCTCGTGAATCACGGTCATGTTACTGTAAATGGTCAAGTAGTTAATATTGCTAGCTATCAGTGTCGCCCTGGGGATGTGATTGCGGTTAGAAACCGTGATCAATCCCGCCGTCTAGTAGAACGCAACTTGGAATTTCCTGGCTTAGCAAACCTTCCTAGCCATTTAGAGTTTGATAAGAACACCTTCACTGGGAAGGTGAATGGGATTATTGATCGGGAATGGGTAGCATTACAAATTAACGAGCTACTGGTGGTTGAGTACTACTCCAGGAAAGTCTAACCCGGGTTGAAAGTTAACAGGTTGAACGCGATCGCGTGGCCAATAGGCCAAGGTTAACAGGTTGAACGCGATCGCGTGGCCAATAGGCCAAGGTTGAAGGTTGACAACCGTTGAAAGTTAACAGGTTGAACGCGATCGCGTGGCCAATAGGCCAAGGTTGACAACCGTTGAAAGTTAACAGGTTCCCTGTGGCGTTCCCGTAGGGTAGGTTGAAGGTTATAACCTGGAACCTGCTAACCTGTAACCTGTAACCTGCTAACCTGCTAACCTGTAACCTTCAACCTTCAACCTGACTAACCTTCAACCTTCAACCTGACTAACCTTCAACCTTCAACCTGACTAACCTTCAACCTTCAACCTGACTAACCTTCAACCTTCAACCTGACTAACCTTCAACCTTCAACTTGACTAACCTTCAACCTTCAACTTGACTAACCTTGGCCTATTGGCCACGCGATCGCGTTCAACCTGACTAACCTGTAACCTAAAAAACTATCCGCCAATTTGTGACATCGTCCTTGTATATAAACCATCGGTACCAGAGTCTCTCTCCTTGAAATTGATTTCTGGTTTAATCATCAGCAACTGTCTGACCTGCTCTCTTAAGTCAGCGGTATCAATGCCGCTGCGTAGAGCAGTTTTTAAGTCAACTTGACCTTGTTCATTAAGTAGGCAGGGACGCAGCCAACCATCAGCAGATAGACGCATCCGATTGCAGCGATCGCAAAAACATTCTGACATCTGACTAATAAATCCCAGGGTGCCAAGGGCACCAGGAATCTGGAACACATCAGCTGGGCCATTACCCCGGACACTTGATTCTATCAAACCCCAGCGTTCACGAATCCGCTGCCGTAATTCTTCCGAAGGTACCCACGCCCGCTCACCAAATAGCTGGGAGTTCCCGATGGGCATAAACTCGATAAATCGAACGTGCCAGGAGCGGTCAATGGTTAGAGCAGCTAAATCCAGCACTTCCTGGTCATTAACTCCTGGAATTACTACCACATTCAGCTTTAACGGGTCAAATCCAACCTGATGGGCAGCTTTTATCCCTTCCCAAGTCGGTTCCCAGCGCGAACGTCCCCGATTGCCGATAATTTTGTCAAATGTCTCTCGATTGAGGGAGTCCAGACTAATATTAATCCGCCGTAAACCCGCCTGGTAGAGTTCCTTTGCCATACCAGCCAGTAAAAAGGCATTGGTAGTCATAGCCAAATCTTGTGTTTCGGGTAAAGATGCGATCGCTCTAACTAACTCCACTACACCTGGACGCAATAGGGGTTCACCTCCGGTGAGGCGAAACTTTCTAAATCCTACCGGGATAAACACCTCCTTGAGCAGAGTCAGCAGTTCTTGATCAGTGAGTAATTCTTGCCGTAGGATATAGTCAAGTTCTGCTCCTTGAGGCATACAGTACTGACAACGGAAATTGCAGCGGTCAATCAAGCTAATCCGGAGATAGTCTACAGTATTCATAATTGCACCAGACCATGGGGTTTCAAAGGGTTTTGGTAATAGGTTATACCTATTCCGGAATCTGTCTCTTAGCCCTTGTAGCTAATGCTATGCAGCATCTCTTTCCAAGAATCCAGTGATACTGCAACGGTTAGGGTGCATTCCTTTTCTTGCAAAGCTTATTCTGTGACCCTCAAGGGATTGTCACAATTGCTTACTCATGGTGTCCTCCCCTACCTAAAATCAAGAAGAAACTACCAGTATCCTAGATTTAGGGGAAATGACCGACAAACCAGATTTTCTTCTATACGCACAACACGGATGGGCGGATAACTCTAAAGCGATGGCAAGCCTTGCCCAATCCTTAGCCACATCCCGCACTGCCATCATTACTCCCGATCTCGGTTGGTTCAAAACTTGGCTCTGGATAGAACCCCTAATCAACCAACTCGAACACATCGTCTTAGATACCATTGTCACTTATCCCCAAACACCAATCCGAATTATTGGTCATTCCATGGGTGGCTTAATTTGGCTAGAACTCCTCAGCCGTCACCGAGACTGGTGGTCACAAGTAGAATCCTTAGTGTTGATTGGTTCTCCTATTGGTGGTGCAGATCTAGCTAGAATTATAGACCCCTTTGGCATTGGTATTGGTATCGCAAAGGATTTAGGTATCAACCGCCGACAACTAGCAGAGTCCATTGGCGCAGTGATTCCCACATTAGTAATAGCTGGTGATAGTGATCATGGTAGCGACGGCACGATAACAATAGAGACAACCAAGTTTTCTCCTAGTCAATTCGTTTGTTTACCTAATCTGCGTCATGCTGCTCTCAAAAATCATCCGTTAGTCGCAGCAGAAATCCAGAAATTTTGGGCGAATCCAGTTATCACACAATCTCCTCCACCAGGAGACTTTATTACTAGCTTAATTCGACAATTACACTCAGTCCCAGGTATGACTGATGGTCATGGTCGAAATTTTAAGCGAGCCAAAACTTATATAACATTTAAAAATGGCATTTCCATTCGGACTTGGCAGAATCCTTTACTAATACACCATGTATTTGTGGCTAGCCCTGAAGGAGACTGTCTCTACAGTGGTTTTGTAGGTTGGATACATACTCAAGCCTTATATCAAACCCTTGGAACTATAGCAAAGGGAACAGGGAGTAGGGAGTAGGGAGTAGGGAGTAGGGAGTAGGGAGTAGGGAGTAGGGAGTAGGGAATAGGGCATCAAAAATTATCACAATTCCTACACGGATTAGTATTGTTAGTTTAAAATTGTTACTCAAAAAAATAATTAAAAATTTTATAATAAATTAAGATTTACCTGGAATAATACCTTGCCGATAGTGAGAGTGAATATAAGCATAAACAAATTAATATCACACTGGATAGTATAGGAATAAACAAACCTCAAATATCAACTAGTTTGGGGATTTTTGGTTTACGGTAATCGGTAACTACACCAATCCTAAATGAATTGTGAGAATTTTTGTTCCCTTTTCCCTACTCCCGTCTTGATGCAGTCGCTCATGGGGGAAACCACGGCAGTCGCTCATGGGGGGGACCCCCAAGACCGCGCTGCATCGCTACTCCCTACTCCCTGTTCCCTGTTCCCTGTTCCCTTTGGTATACAAATTACCAATTACCAATTACCAATTAGACAATGAAGAACTAAGCGATCGCAAATTTCACCTGGTTACCGAAAAAATTGGGTTTAAAGCCCCGTCCTTATAGGAGACGAAACCTTAGAATAAAGAAGCCTTAATTAATAAGTTTTAACCCTTCTGCTCATAGCCTGCCCCCTTTAAAGGCTTCTTTATTCTTACGGTAACTTCTAGGGACGGCTTTCTTTTTAAGCTAAAACTTGACAGTTTTCACAGAGCGTGTTATTTTAGAATAAAAATTAAACTAAAAAAATAGATAAATACTATCTAATCAATAAGTAGGCAACGTAAAAAATATGTAAGAGATACATATTGCGTAATTTGGTCTAACGACTTAAACGTCTATGAAAAAAATTAGATTAAAAAAGTATCTATCTATATATAAAGAAAGGTACGGTGGGGCACACCGAAACCTGGATCATAGATCTAAACTCTTAGGTCGAATTGTCCTCTACTTTTTTTGGTTCCGACCTGCTATACGCAAGACAGCTCGTTGAAGTAAGAATCCCCGTCCTTAAAGGACGGGGAGTGTCAAATGACCACCTCCCTACCTCAATCTGGATATACCTTACCGGTATTCGCCTGTGCCTCAGCAATAGCCGCCCTCCATCAGTTACGCAACGACCAACCTGTGGAAACGGTGTCAGTGGACTTAATTAACCCTCCTGAAACCGTAGACATTCCCATTGAGCAAGTGGCTAGGATTCGAGAAGGGGTAGCGCTAGCTATCACTCACTCTAACCCTGGTGATAACCTTGACCTTACCCGTAATACCCCGATTTGGGCAGTCGTAGAATGGGGTTCCTCGGAGCAAACTGAATCGATACAGTTATTAGGGGGTGAAGGAATTGGACGACAAATCAATGCCGGAGGGAAACCAGCCATCTATGCTTACGCTAAGAAACTATTGCACCATAACTTGAGTTGTCTGCTAGTAGCGCCAGAGAAAATTCAGGTGACGATTATCTTGCCGGAAGGGCGGAAGTTGGCACAGCGTACTTCTAATTCTGCCTTTGGTGTAGTAGAAGGACTTTCCCTACTAGGAACTACTGGCATTTCCCAGCCTCTGAGTGCTCCTGGTCAATTAGCTGCTTACCAGGAGGAATTAAAAGCAAAAGCCAGCAAATTGCTAAAAGAGCAATCCTCCTCACATTCATCAACACTAGTGTTCTGTGTGGGAGAAAATGGCTTAGATTTGGCGCGAGGCTTGGGGATTAATCCCGAGCGGCTGGTTAAAACAGCTAATTGGCTCGGACCGTTGTTGGTAGCAGCTGGGTACTCCCAGGTGCCAGAAATTTTGTTATTTGGTTATCATGGTAAGTTAATTAAACTGGCTGGAGGAATTTTTCACACTCACCACCACCTAGCTGATGGACGACTGGAAATTATCACCGCTCACTGTGCGCAGTTAGGAGTACCAACCCCACTGATCAGGCAAGTATTTGGCAGTCAAACCACTGAAGCTGCTCTCAATTGTCTGCGTCAATGGGATCAGACTCAGGGCACTGATTGGGTAAATCAGGTTTATCATGCGATCGCATTGACCATTGACCAACGCTGCTTTGACTACATCCGCAAACACAGTGAGCACCATATCCAGGTCGGCTCTGTATTGTTCGATCGCGATCGCAAAATTATTGTTACCAGTCCCACAGGTTGCACATTAATTTCAAATTTGTGATAAATTTTTATAAATCTTAATACATTGGCGGGCGGATCTTGTAGCCGAACCCAATGTATGATAAATTAACTTGATTATCAGCTGAAACTTCGCATTTCAGGACATATAGACTGAAACCCTGAAAAATCTCATGACTAGAAGTCACGAGATTGTCAACAGACATACCACTGCCAGGCAGGTCTATGAAGTGCGTGTGGGAGTGGAAACTGACATAACCGTAAACAGATTGAGTTCTGTATCGTCGATGAGAGTCTACGACTCAGACTAACTGGTTAATGCCAGCGCTACCATCCACATCAAAGTGTTGGGGCGTTGAAGGATTAATTTACGGAAACCATCAGCTTTCAACCTATCTGTTCATAGCAATCAATTTATGCTGCCAAGAAGAACACCTAGGCAGCGACCTGTTCGTACATTCACACAACTAAACATGACGAACACAGCAGTAACCCTAAGGACCAACAAACTATCTTACCAGAAAGAGGCATTGGCTGTAGCCTCTCTAGCAGAGCAGTTGAATCGCCAGATGATTGTGATTCTGGACTTCGGCTCTCAATACTCGGAACTGATTGCTCGTCGCATTCGCGAGACTAACGTTTACTCCGAGGTGCTATCCTATCAGACCACAGCTGAACAGCTACAGCAGCTTCATCCCAAGGGCATCATTCTATCTGGAGGCCCCAATTCCGTCTATGACGATGGTGCTCCCCTATGTGACCCAGAAATTTGGAATCTAGGTATACCCGTGCTAGGGGTTTGCTATGGGATGCAGTTGATGGTGCAACAACTAGGTGGAACAGTTACCAGGGCAAAAAAAGCTGAGTATGGTAAAGCCGCCTTACTAATTGATCACCCCACTGACTTACTGAGCAATGTGCGAGACCACTCAACCATGTGGATGAGCCACGGGGATTCCTGTGTGACTTTGCCAGATGGGTTTGAAGTCCTTGCCCATACTCAGAATACCCCTTGTGCGACCATCGCTAACTATCAGAAAAAACTTTATGGCGTGCAATTCCATCCAGAAGTTGTGCATTCAACCGATGGTATTGCCCTAATCCGTAACTTTGTTTACAGCATCTGCGAGTGTGAACCCACTTGGACCACTGCTGCTTTTATCGAGGAAGCAATTCGAGAAGTGCGTGCCAAAGTTGGGGAAAAACGGGTTCTGCTGGCTCTGTCTGGTGGAGTAGATTCGTCTACCCTTGCTTTCTTACTCCATCGCGCCATTGGGGATAAACTAACTTGTATGTTTATTGACCAAGGCTTCATGCGCAAAGGGGAGCCAGAGCAATTGGTGAAGCTATTTGAGGAAGAATTTTGTATTCGAGTAGAGTATGTGAACGCTCGCGATCGCTTTTTGGCTCGCCTTGCTGGTGTCACTGACCCAGAAGAAAAGCGTCGCCGCATCGGTCACGAATTCATTCGCGTCTTTGAAGAAGAATCCCAACGTCTTGGTCCATTTGATTATTTAGCTCAGGGTACCCTATATCCCGATGTGATTGAATCAGCCCATACCAACGTTGATCCCAAGACCGGTGAGCGGGTAGCTGTGAAAATCAAGAGCCATCACAATGTCGGAGGCTTACCCAAAAACCTACGCTTCAAGCTGGTAGAACCATTACGCAAGCTATTTAAAGACGAAGTGCGCCAACTCGGTCGTGACCTCCGCTTGCCAGAAGCGATTGTGCGCCGACATCCCTTCCCCGGACCAGGATTGGCGATTCGCATCATTGGTGAAGTGACCTCAGAACGCTTGAATATTCTGCGGGATGCTGATTTCATCGTTCGAGATGAAATTCGCCGACAGGGGATGTATAACGACTTTTGGCAAGCCTTTGCCGTGTTGCTCCCAATACGCAGTGTGGGAGTAATGGGGGACAAGCGCACTTACGCTCATCCGATTGTATTGCGCTTTGTTTCCAGTGAAGATGGTATGACCGCTGACTGGTCACGAGTACCTTATGAGTTACTTGAAACTATTTCCAACCGGATTGTTAATGAAGTCAAGGGAGTTAATCGGGTAGTCTATGATATTACCTCCAAACCCCCTGGAACCATAGAGTGGGAATAGTTTCTTCAAAGCGTGATTAGTGATTAGTGATTAGTGATTAGTGATTAGCCATTCTTCATTGGTCAGATGACGTAAGCATTCAGCCGTCAGCCCTGAGCCATTCGCGTAGCGTGGCCATAGTCCAAGGCTCACGCTACTTGAGGTGCTTATTTTATTCAAAACCACCTCAAGTAGCGTGGCCACAGGCAAATGGCTGATACGCGACACGCTGATAGCTGATAGCTGATACCAAATCCGGTTATTATAGGTTACTTACCTAAATCCTCAAATCAAGTCTAGGCAAAGACTTTGATGGTTTTGAATATAGTCTTATTAAACCGGATTTGGTATGATAGCTGAATGCTTACCAGATGACTAATCACTAAACAATATAAAACCGAAGTTTCCAGTTTAGTGGAACTTCGGTTGATACACTATGGCAAAAGCAATAAGTAGTCGGACAAAAATAAATCGCACTGTATTAAGTTTTGTAAAGGATTGATAAGTCTAACATTACGTGACCCGATGTCAATTTTCAAAAAGCAAGACCTAGAGCAGTTGAAAATCGTAAAAATCTTCAAAAAAACCGGCCATGAAACAAATTAAATCACTTCAATATAACCAGAATCAGACCGAAGCAAAATGACAGAATAATGAGCACATGAGAGTCATTAACTATCCAGTCATTTTCTTAAATCAAACCTCAAAAATTAATTAAATCTAAATCTTTTGACCGCCAATCCATTCCGATTTTGTCTCGTCTGAATACCTGCCATTACAGCGACTGCGCGCTTCGTATTCATCCTCAAACATTTGACCAGCTAATTCATCTTCTTTCAGTCGTTGCCACTCCTTCTCAATTCGATTGAGTTCAGGAGAATAACTAGGTAACAAGAATATATAGCGCTACGCGCAAGTCAGAAGTTATAAGTCAGAAGTCAAAAGCAAGCTAGGACTAGGTTTCGGAGTTTAGGAATGTCCTAACAGTAGCGCGTAGTGCTATATAAAGTCCAAGACTCTCCCATTTATCATAATTAGATTTCGTTAATTTACTTGTATGAATAGAACCTTGGTCTTGAACAACAACAGTTATTTTTCCAGTTTTATTTAATCTTTCTTCTGCTTGTACTGCTTGCCAATTCATTAATTTGATCTAACTTTCGCTCTCTTGGTGCGCGTTCACGCTTAGCTTTGAAAAAGCGCGGGGTCGCACCGCTTTTAAAACTTTTGAAAGCCAATCCATACTCAAAACTTTTTCCTCTTTATAATAGTCCACATATATTTAATCTTTTACCTTTTTTTTTACCCGGCTCGTAACTACTCAGAGCAAAAAATAGAGCTTGTTGAGAAAGATGTAAATCACAAGCTTCATCAAGTTAATGGTATATGTATATTGCCAGCTGTTGCAGACAGCGACCAGCCAAAATTAGGGCGTGAAAAGATTGAGATAAATTACAAGCCCTTGAAGTATTAAGTAGATGGCAATCCAGGCGGATCGCGACCAGCATTAGACAACAGTTCACACAAACTGTTAATCGCCGACGAACCTTGTAACCGCTTAGTTTCTAAGAAGCTAAACATTTGAGCAACTAACGAGCGCGCCCCAATCACTTCTAGCTCCACCACTAACTTTGCGATGTACTACTACAGGACGCAACCCTCGCTCGGCATCATTGTTGTCCGGTTTAACTTCGTATGGGAGTTAAAAATGTCAGGGTAAACGCATCTAACTTAAGTAAGTTTTCAAAAATCTATATTTCTCAATTTTAACTAGTAACAATCAAGCGATTGGAGCTGACTAAAAATTTTTGACCGCGTCCTCCCTTAGTTCCCGAAATGTTAACTCATAAATTTGGGTGCATATTCGGCTTATTCTCTTGGATAAAACTTGACTAACAAGTCCCTAGTTATTTACTGGCAGATGCTAAAATTTTGACTAAATAGTTATTGTCCATAGCAGCACGAAGCGCGTTTCATCTTTAAACTTCCTTTAAAGCTGGCTTCTTGTTTCATTATAT